>NZ_BAAGYK010000026.1:16935-78094 GCF_054779355.1 Azotobacter armeniacus | reverse complement strand
CCGCCGCAGCCTTGAGGGACGGCGCGGGCCGTGCGTCTGGAATAGGTAGATCGTCGAACAGCTCGCCACCTGTGCCTGCCATCTCTTGCCTCCGGTCCAAACCCTGCGCCTATTCTCGCAGAGCGCAGGCCCGGTGGGTTTTTTCACAAGCTCTCACGCCTGATCGGCCTGACGATCGTCGGTGCCAGGCGCTAAAGAAAGATAGTGGCCTGTTTGGTTGATTCAATTAGCCAATTTCAGCGCCCCGGTCATCCGAACTTGAGTCAACCAATCGCATAGGCCACTAGTAGAGTTGCCCCTGTTCGACGGATGGTTTCGAGCTTGATTCTCAAACGAAGGCACATGTCAAAGCATGTGTAAATTTGAAAAAAGTAATGCGTTCCGACCACTGGCCATGCCTAGCGAATATTTAGAGATTATCCTCCCTGCAAAGGTGCTGTAAACGGCAAGAATCGGCTTTGAAAAGATCGTTATCTTTCCGCTTTCTTTCCGCAATGGTTCTAATTTGCGGGCTGCAACCTATTGTCCCTGCTGGAGCACAGCCTTTGCAGTTCGCGCTGATCGCCAAGCGGGTAGACCAGACGTTCTTCATCCAGGCGGGCGAGGGCTGTGCTGAGGCTGCCCAAGCGGAGGGCGATATCTGTCTGTTGCTGGGTTCATCGGGACCGTCGCACTTTCGCCGGCAGAATGAAGTCTTGGAGCAAGCCCTCGATAGAAATCTGGACGGTATCGCCCTGGCAGTGACCCATTCGAAATGGCTGGCTGATCACGCGCTGAAACGAGTGGGCAAGACGCCACTAATCACCGTCAACTCAGACTTGGCGCCCGCAGAGAGACATCTGCGCCGAAGCTACGTCGGACTCGACAACCCTGCTTTCGGCCAGCAATTGGGCATGCTTGCCCAACGCTTCAGGCCGCAAGGCGGGAAGCTATGTATCTTGAGCGGAGGCCCAGAGGAAACCAACCTCCAAGAACGCATCCAGGGCATCCGCCAGCAGCTGCGCGGTGATCAAGCCGAGCCTGGAGCCGCCAACCCGCTGAATGGCGAGAACGGTTGGAGTGAATTGAAACGCTGCCCCCTCTATAACACCAACGATCCACCAAGCGCCCTGTTCAAGCTTGCTACTCTACTGAAATCCAGTAGTCGGGTTGATGCGATTGTCATCCCCGGCAGTTGGCTAATCTACAAGGCAGAAGAGTTCCGCCGACAGATCGGCCCGTTGCTCGCCGAACTTGATGAAAAGGGCGCGCGTCCGACCATCATCATGGTCGTCAACGAACCCGATGCGGCACAGCTCTCGCTGCTTGACGATGGCCTGGTGCAGGCCTATCTGGGCATAAAAAGCCGCGAGATCGGCCGCCAGAGCTACCGGATACTAAAGCGTCTAGCTCAGGGCCAGCCCGTCCCCGATAGTGTTTTCATTGATAGCCATATCTACCTGTCCAAAGCGCCGCCAGGTATTCTTCGATGACCTTGAGCAAGTCGAGGGCACCAAAGGCTTTTGACATCCTCCCCGGCCTAACGCTTGCCGACAGCATGCTTACGCCGATAAAACATCTTTTCCAGCGCTGGTAGCAGCTTGAGCGCCCAGCGATGCACTGTCGAGTGATCGACCGACACGTCGCACTCGGCCATCATTTCTTCAAGATGTCGCAGGCTCAATGGGTAGGCGACGTACCAGCGCATACAGCTGAGCATGATCTCAAGCGGATAATGCATTGCTTGAGCACGCGGGCTAGCGTTGGGTTGAGCAGGGGCATCGGCGTCCTGGCCTGTTCCGTTTCGAACGCTCGACTTACCAGACGGTGCTATTGCGACAGATCCCCTGCGAGGCCCCCATGAATCAGCCGTTGGAAATCCGCTCCCCCCAGGCCGACGGACTCGACCTGCGTGCTCACTGGATGCCCTTCACTGCCAACCGCAACTTCCAGCGTGACCCCCGGCTGGTCGTCGCGGCGCAAGGCAACTACCTGACCGATGCTGCCGGGCGGCAGATCTTCGATAGTCTCTCCGGCCTTTGGTGTTGCGGCGCCGGGCACGGCCGCCGGGAGATCGCCGAGGCCGTGGCGCGCCAGCTGGGCAGTCTTGACTACTCCCCTGGCTTTCAGTTCGGTCATCCGCTGTCCTTCCGCCTGGCGGAGAAGATTGCCAGCCTGACCCCGGCTGGCCTCGATCATGTGTTCTTCACTAACTCCGGCTCGGAATGCGCCGATACCGCGGTGAAAATGGCCCGCGCCTACTGGCGCCTGAAGGGCAAGGCCGGCAAGACCAGGCTGATTGGCCGTGCCCGCGGCTACCACGGGGTCAACGTTGCCGGCACCGCCCTGGGTGGCATCGGCGGCAACCGCAAGGCCTTCGGCCCGCTGATGGACGTCGATCACCTGCCGCACACCCTGCTGGCGGAAAACGCCTTCAGCCGCGGCCTGCCGCAGCACGGCGGCCCAGCACTGGCCGACGAGCTGCTCCGGCTGATCGAGCTGCACGACGCCTCGAACATCGCCGCGCTGATCGTCGAGCCGATGTCAGGCTCGGCTGGCGTCATCGTCCCGCCCGAGGGCTACCTCAAGCGGCTGCGGGAGATCTGCGACCGCCACGATATCCTGCTGATCTTCGACGAGGTCATCACCGGCTTCGGCCGCACCGGCGCGCTGTTCGGCGCCGAGCGCTTCGGAGTGGTGCCGGACATCCTCAACCTGGCCAAGCAGCTCACCAATGGCGCCATTCCCATGGGCGCGGTGGTGGCCAGGCGCGAGATCTACGACACCTTCATGGAGCAGGACCTGCCCGAATACGCGGTGGAGTTCGCCCACGGCTACACCTATTCCGCTCACCCGGTCGCCTGCGCCGCCGCCCTCGCCTCACTGGAGCTGCTGGAGCGCGAGAGCCTGGTGCAGCGGGCGGCGGAGCTGGCCCCGCACTTCGAGAACGCCCTGCACGGCCTGCGCGGCACGCGGCACCTCCTCGATATCCGCAACTGCGGCCTGGCCGGCGCCCTGCAGCTCGCCCCCCGCGATGGCGATGCCCTGGTGCGCCCCTTCGAGGCGGCCATGCAGCTCTGGCGCCAGGGCTTCTACGTGCGTTTCGGCGGCGATACCCTGCAGTTCGGCCCGGCCTTCACCAGCTCCGCCGCCGAACTCGACCGCCTGTTCGACGCCGTGGGCGAAGTACTCGGCGAGATCGACTGACGAACAGGACAGACGAACAGGGCAGACCGCGGCAACCGGCGCGCCGGACGCTCGCTCCCTGCCCCGTCTGCCAGCCATGCAAGCCGCCGCTCGGCAGCCCGATGTGAAAGCCCACCGAATAGTGACGGCTTGATCTATCCTGCTCCCAGGTTCCGTCTGCCGCCTCCGGCAGGCGGGTGTATTCCAGCCGGCCGGAGTGCCGGCCCAGCAGCAGATCGGACATGCATTCGCCAGGGAGCAACCGAAAAAAAACCAGCCGCAGGCCAAAGACGACCTGCGACTGCAGCCGTGCTGCCGGCTTTGAAATCATCCTCAACAGCATCGATGCCATCGTCTATGTGGCGGACATGCACACCTACGACCTGCTGTTTCTCAACAGCTACGGGCGCAAGCTCTATGGCGATCCCGAGGGGATGAAATGCTGGCAGCTGCTGCAGGCCGGACAGACCGGCCCCTGCGACTTCTGCAGCAACCCCCACCTCCTTGATGCCAACGGCGAGCCGGCCGGCATCTATGTCTGGGAAATCCGCAACACCCGCACTGGTCGCTGGTACGAATGCCGAGACCAGGCTCAGCACTGGACGGACGGCCGCCTGGTGCGCATCGAGATCGCCATCGACATCACCGAGCGCAAGTGCATCGAGGTGGAGCTTGCCGAGGCCAAGCGGCAGGCCGAAGCCCTGGCGCACATCGACGAACTGACCGGCCTGAACAACCGCCGGGCATTCTTCCAGCTGGGCCTGCAGGCCTTCAGGCAGGCAGCACGCGCCGCCAGCCCCATCGCTGTCGTCATGTTCGATCTGGATCATTTCAAGCAGATCAACGATATCTACAACCACTTCGTCGGCGACAAGGTACTGGTCGCGGTGGCCAACAGCGTGCGTGAGCATGTGCGTGGGGCGGATATCGCCGGACGCCTCGGCGGCGAGGAGTTCGCCCTGATCCTCCCGGGAGCCACCCTGCCCGAGGCGCTGATCGCCGCCGAACGCCTGCGCGAAACCATCGCCGCCACCACCCTCGTATACGGCTCGACCCATATTCGGTGCACCTCCAGCTTCGGCGTCGCCGTCTGCGAGAATGGCTCGCTCGACCTCGAGCACATGCTCAGCCTGGCGGACGCGGAGCTGTACAAGGCCAAGCGCAACGGACGCAACCGGGTGGAGCACGCAGGGTAGGATGCACCCGGATCGGGTGAACGCAGCGATACCCCCTCGGCCGAAGGCCAGGCGTCATCGCCCCTTTCTTAAGCCTCTCCCTGCTGGATAGCTGCCAGGCTAACCGGGTATCCGGTTTTACTTGCCTCGAAACCCAAATGCGTATAATTATCAATTGCTGATTTTCGCATACCCCCGTTGATGACGACTTCCCACCTCCGTCTCGCGGACAGCCATGCCAAAGCCATGGCTGCCGGGGCAGTCGTTCATCTGCCGTACAGGATGAATCACCCATGAGTCGTATCGTTTCCGCACTGCCCGGGCGCATCCGTATCCGTGACAGAGCGCTGCGGGACCAGGCGCGCCTGGCCCGGATAGAGGAAGCGCTGGCCGGCCTCGAAGGCATCGACAGCCTCCAGCCCAATGCGCGCGCCGGCAGCATCGTTCTGCACTTCGATGCCGCGCGGGTCGCGGTCGAGGCGCTGGAGGCGGCGGTCGACGCAACCATCGACGCCGAGCTGGCCCGGCCCCACCCGCCGCGCCGGCGCTCGCTGAAGATGCAGATCAACCGCGGCGCCAAGCTCGGCATGCTGGGCAGTCTGACCGCCTCGCTGGCGCTGGCCGCGGCCGGCAAGAAAGGCGCGCATGCCATCACCGGCGGCCTGTTCGTGGCCTGCCTGGGCGTGCACCTGGGCGTGCACCGGCGTTCGCTAGTGCGCTGAGCGCTCTCCCGACCACGCCCTTCCCCGTGGGCCTAGGGCCTGTTAACGCTACTCGCGCGCGCCGCGTGGAGTAGTGTTAACAGACCCTATTCCTCCAGAAGACTGCGCAGCATCCAGGCGGTCTTCTCGTGCACCTCCAGGCGCTGGGTGAGCAGATCGGCCGTCGGCTGGTCGCCAGCCTTGTCGACCACCGGGAACAGCTTGCGGGCGGTGCGGGCGGTCGCCTCCTGGGCGGAGACCAGGTAACGGACCATCTCGCCGGCCTTTGGCACCCCCTTCACCTCTTCGATGGAGGCCAGCTTGGCGAACTCCCTGTAGGTGCCCGGCGCCGGAAAGCCCAGCGCGCGGATGCGCTCGGCGATCAGGTCGAGGGCGGCCCATTGCTCGGTGTACTGGGTCATGAACATCTGGTGCAGCGTGTTGAACTGCGGGCCGGTCACGTTCCAGTGGAAGTTGTGGGTCATCAGATAGAGCGTGTAGCTGTCGGCGAGTAGTGCCGACAAGCCATCGGCGATCTTTTCACGATCTGCGGCATCGATGCCTATATCGATGGCAGGAGTCCTGCCTTTGCGGTTTTCCATGGGAACCCTCCTCTCGAAGAAACGATGTTTCCGACGCTCAGTCGAGCCCCAGCGCCCTGGCCACCCCCACGCCGTAGGCCGGCTCGGCCTTGCCGCAGTTGGCGACATGGCGCCGCTTGACCTCCTCCGGCGCATCGCCCAGGGCGCGGGCGGTGTTCTCGAACAGCACCTGTTGCTGCTGGGGCATCATCAGGCGGAACAGCGCGCCGGGCTGCGAGTAGTAGTCGTCGTCATCCTCGCGGAAGTTCCAGTGATCCACCGAACCCGCCAGCGCCAGCGGCGGCTCGCGGAAGTCGGGCTGTTCCCGCCATTCGCCATAGTCGTTCGGCTCGTAGCCGAGGGTGCTGCCGAAATTGCCCTCGACGCGCATCGCGCCGTCGCGGTGATAGCTGTGCACCGGGCAGCGCGGGGCGTTGACCGGGATATGGGCATGATTGACGCCGAGCCGGTAGCGCTGGGCGTCGCCATAGGAGAACAGCCGGCCCTGCAGCATCTTGTCCGGCGAAAAACCGATCCCCGGCACGACGTTGGCCGGATTGAAGGCGGCCTGCTCCACTTCGGCGAAGTAGTTGTCCGGGTTGCGGTTCAGCTCGAGGATGCCGACCTCCTGCAGCGGGTAGTCCTTGTGCGGCCAGATCTTGGTCAGGTCGAAGGGGTGGTACGGCACCTTGGTGGCGTCCTGCTCCGGCATGACCTGCACGCAGAACTGCCATTTCGGGAAATCGCCGCCCTCGATGGCCTCGTAGAGGTCGCGCTGGTGGGTTTCCCGGCATTTGCCGATGGCTGCCTCCGCCTCGGCGTCGCTCAGGTTCCGGATGCCCTGCATGCACTTGAGGTGGAACTTCACCCAGTAGCGCTCGTTTTGAGCGTTGATGAAGCTGTAGAGCGCCTCGGGCAGCAGGGTCCAGAAATCCCAGTTGTTTTTCGCGCTGCGCAGGTTGGTGCGCGGGTCGCGCTTCACCGCGTGGTTGAGGTCGGGAAACTTGAGCGGATCGCGCAGGAAGAACACCGGGGTGTTGTTGCCGACCAGGTCCCAGTTGCCCTCCTCGGTGTAGAGCTTGACCGCGAAGCCGCGGATGTCGCGCTCGGCGTCGGCCGCGCCGCGCTCGCCGGCCACGGTGGAGAAGCGCACGAACAGCTCGGTCTGCTTGCCCACTGCGGAAAACAGCTTCGCCCGGGTGTAGCGGCTGATGTCCTGGGTGACGGTGAAGGTGCCGTAGGCACCCGAGCCCTTGGCGTGCATGCGCCGCTCGGGAATCACCTCGCGGTCGAAGTGGGCCAGCTTCTCCAGGAACCAGACGTCCTGCAGCAGTTGCGGACCGCGTGGGCCGGCGGTCATGACATTCTGGTTGTCGACGACGGGGCAGCCCGCCGCCGTGGTGAGCTTTTTCTCGGTCATGCCGGTTTTCCTTCCTTTTCCCATCCAAGAAAAACGAGGTGTCTGGGGCCGCCTCGATTCCCGGACCCAGTGGAAGGCCTCCCCCCTTCGGAAAAAGAGTAGCCCTGAAACATGAAAGCGTCGCCGGGAGCGGCGAGAAGGCCCCGCCCTACCCCAGCCATCCGGGCCGCAGCAGCATGACGCCGCCCAATGCCAACATGACCACCCCACTCAGGAGCTTCAGCCAGCGCCCTGCCCGCTCCGACAGCCTGCGTCCACCGAGGGCGAACACCGCGCTCGCGACCATCAGCGCATCGTCCGCCAGGTAACCCAGGATATACAGGCCCAGATAGGCGTAGTGGACTGTCGGAGTCAGCGCCTGTCGGGCGAGGACCGCCGTATAGATCGCCGGAAAGCCGGCGGTGCACAGCAGTTCGATGAAATTCACCATCACGGCCAGTACGGCAATGCCGGCGAGCGCGGGCAGCAGCCTGTCGGCCTGCAGGATGGCGCGCAGGCGGGCATACAGCCCGGGTTTGGCCGAGGCGGGTATCGACAGCGCGAAGTCGCCCCCCGGCCGCAGACCGTCCCTGATGTTGACCGCGCCGATGACCAGGGCCAGGCCGCCGAGGAGCCGGGCCAGCAGCGTGGAAACGCCGACCAGCAGAAAAAGATTGAGCCAGGCGGCCAGGAAGGTGTAGTAGACCGCGCCACTGACCAGTACGAAGGTGCCGGCAACCAGCGCCATCCGCCGGCGGTCATGCAGGCGCACCAGCAGCGAAAGGAGAAACAGCAGCAGCCACATCGCGCAAGGATTGAAACCATCGAGCAGACCCAGGGCGAGAGTGAACAGCGGCAGCCCCAGGCGCTCCACGCTGAGCGTGCCGAACAGCCCCGTCTCGACCGCGTCGGCGGGCGCCGCCTGGCGGTCGATCAGCGCGATCAGCTCGGCGCCGCTGTGCTCGGCACTGTCGAAACCCACCAGAACCCGTTCGCCGATCACGAAGGTCGGTACCCCGGGTGGCCAGACCCCAGCCTTCCGGGAAATCCGCAGCAGGTCCTCGCGGGCCGCGGCATCCCGGTCCACCGGGCGCAGGACGATGCGCAGCTCCGGACGCCCGGCAGCCAGCTCGACGAGAAACACCTTGGCCGCGCTGCAATGCGGGCAGCCGTCGCGCACGAACACCTCCATCGTCTGCGAACCGGCGTGCTCCGGCGGCGCGGCGAGCGTCGGCGCCAGGCCTGTCAGCAAGAACAGCAGCATCAGCCGGCACAGCAGCGATAGCGGGGCCACGCCGTCGCGGTCCGGGATTGCGCTCATGGGGCATCGTACTGACCGGCGCAACCGGCAGCGATGGCGATCAGCTCGCGGGCCAGCTCGCGGGCGCTCGGCCACGCCTGGCTTGTCTCCGGCAGGTAGATCTCCAGGCCCAGGTAGTGAAACGCCGGGTTGCGCCACACCTGCGGCGGGATGATGGTGCGCGCGTGCAGATCGGCACCCTCGTCGCCGAGGGGCACCACGCGGACCTCCGTGCCGGCCAGGCGCTCGGCACCGGCCACGGCCGTGCGCAGGCAGGCGCACAGCACCGGATCGGCACAGATCAGGTCAGCGCCGAGCTGCGGATCAAAGCCGCTGTGCAGATCGACGAGCAGCCGGTGACGATTCAGCACATGGGGCAGCAGTTGCAGGTACAACGCCCGGTGCAGAGCCTCGTACTGGAAGCGCCGCGCGGCGGGAGGCTGCTGGCCGGACAGCCCTTCCGGGATCTCCAGCACCGCCACCTGCGCCGGGTCCACGCCTCCGGCCACGGCCTGGCCGAAGGCCAGTTCCTCGCGGTGGATGCCGATCACCAGCAGCGTGGGGGGGATATCCATCGGCTGCCTCCGCGGCGCTCAGGAGGTATCACTCGCCGATCCACTCGTAAAGCGCGAGCGTGGCCGGATCGCACTTGCAGCAGGAGGTGCCGCAGGTAGATCCGGCTGACAGGCGACGCACGCGGCCCTTGCGCTCCAGGGTGGCGAGCATGGCCTCGACCGCCTCCGGCGTGCTGCCGGTGGCAGTCGCCAGATCGCGCAGGCTGGCCCGACCATGCTGGCGAAGGTACTGGCCGATCTCCGACAGAATCATGCTCTTCCTCCTCAAGTCCTCTGGGGAACGGCCGCCGCCTCGCCGCCGCGCCCGGCGAAACGGCGCATGGCGTAGAGCAGCAGGCCGAAGCCGATCAGCAACGCACCGATCCAGACCAGCGAGGACAGCGGGTGCCGCGTCAGGGTCGCCGCCTGATAGAACAGGGTCGACACGCCATAGGCCAGCCCGGTGGTCCAGAGCGCCACGAACAGCGTCCAGCGGGGGCCGGACTCCTGATAGACCGTCGCGGTTGCCGAGGTGCAGGGCATGTAGAGCAGGATGAACAGCAGGTAGGCGAAGGCGCCGGCGCGCCCGTCGAAGCGGCTCGCCATGGCGCCGAAGATGCCGCTGGTCCGGGCCTGATCCGCGTCCGGCAGGCTCTGGCTCTGCGCCTCGATGCCGGCGACATCCCGGCGCCAGGAAGTGCTGCCCGGCAGCAGCTTGAGCCAGCCGTCGAACAGCGCGGCGAGGTTGGCGGGGATGGTCGCGAAGGCGGCTGCGATGCCTGCCCCCACGGCGCGGGGTGCCCTCTCGCCGGCATCCTGCGGGCCTGCCGCCAGGGACGCATAGGCTGCGCTCAGGGTGCCCACCACCGCCTCCTTGGCCAGCACGCCGGTGAAGATGCCGACCACCGCCGGCCAGTTGTCCTCGTTCAGCCCCAGCGGCGCGAAGGCCGGCGCGACGCCGCGGCCCACGGCCGCCAGTACCGATCGGTCGCTGTTCTCATTGCTGTAACTGCCGTCGGTGCCTACCGCATTGAGCACGTTCACCACCAGCACCATGGGCACGATCACCCGCCCGGCGCGGAAGATGAAGCGCTTCAGGCGGTCCCAGGCATGGATCAGCACACCCCGCACGGTTGGCACATGGTAGGGCGGCAACTCCATGATGAAGGGCGTGGCCTCGCCCTGCAGCAGGGTGTTCTTCAGCACCAACCCGGTCAGCACTGCCACCGCGATGCCGATCAGGTACAGGCCGAACACCACGTTCTGCGCACCCTCAGGGAAGAAGGCCGCAGCCAGCAGCACATAGACCGGCAGGCGGGCGCCACAGGACATGAAGTGCGCCATGGCGATGGTCATCAGGCGGTCGCGACGGTGTTCCAGGGTGCGGGTCGCCATGATCGCCGGCACTGTGCAGCCGAAGCCGACCAGCAGCGGCACGAAGGACTTGCCCGGCAGGCCGATCCAGCGCATGAAGCGGTCCATCACGAAGGCGGCCCGGGCCATGTAGCCGGAATCCTCCAGCAGCGACAGGGACAGGAACAGAAAGCCGATTATTGGAATGAAGGACGCCACCACCCGCAGGCCGCCGCCGACGCCCTGGGCCAACAGCAGCTCCAGCCAGCCCGGCGCGCCGAGGCCGGCCAGCAGCGCACCCAGACCGTCCACCAGCAGCGCCCCGACGAACTGTTCGAAGAAATCGATGAAGGCGCCGCCGAGGTTGATGGTGAGCATGAACATCAGATACATCATCGCCAGAAAGATCGGGATGCCGAGGGCGCGGTTGAGCACCACGCGGTCGATGCGCTCGGTAAGGTCGCGACCGACCCGGCCACCGATGCCGACCACCTCGCCGGCGAGGCGGTTGGCCAGCCCGTAGCGGGCATCGGCCACCTGGATGTCGAGGTCCTCGCCCAGCTTCGCGGCAAGCGCCTCCGCCTGCCCGCTCAGCGCACTGCCGGCGGTCTGTCGGGCGAGATCGTCGCCCTCCAGCAGGCGCACCGCCAGCCAGCGCGTCGAGGTGCCGGCATGGGCGGCGGTCTCCGCCAGCTGCGGCGCCAAACTGGCGATCGCTTCCTCCAGCGCCGCCTCGTAGGCGACCTCTGCGGTCGCGCCACGATGTCCGGCGACGGCCTCGGCGATGGCCGCCTTGAGCGTCTCGATGCCCTCGCCTTCCGAGGCGACCACCGGCACCACCGGGCAGCCCAGGCGCTCGGCCAGGGCCCTGGCGTTCAGCGTCATGCCCCGGGCCTCGGCCACGTCGACCATGTTGAGCACCACCAGCAGCGGCACGCGCATCTCGGCGAGCTGGCTGGTCAGGTAAAGGTTGCGCTCGAGGTTGGCGGCATCGACGATGTTGATCACCAGATCGGTCTCGTTGCCGTGGACATAGTCGCGGGCGAGCTTCTCGTCGAGGGACACCTCCTGGTCGGTCACGTCCAGCGAGTAGGTGCCCGGCAGGTCCACGACCTCGAAGCGCAGCCCGCGAAAGCCGTACTCGCCGCTCTTGCGCTCGACGGTCACTCCCGGCCAGTTGCCGACCCGTTGGTGCGAGCCGGTCATGGCGTTGAACAGCGTGGTCTTGCCACAGTTGGGGTTGCCGACCAGGGCGATCCTGTAGAGGATCTTCATTCCAGCCGCTCCACCGAGAGTGCGTCGGCCTCGTCCCGGCGCAGCGACAGTGCGAAGCCGCGCACACGGATTTCCACCGGATCGCCCATCGGCGCCACCCGCGTGACGCTGATTTCCGCACCCGGCGTGAGGCCCATCGACAACAGCTTGCGGCGATAAGCGCTGCCGCCTTCGGCAAAACCGATAACCCTGGCGTGCTCGCCGACGTGCAGATCTCTGAGCAGCATGGCAAACCTCCCTGTTCCTGGTGTTGGTCAGTGGCCTGTTTGCAGGCCAGCGGTCGAATGCTGGGTGTCGGCGCGCATCGCGGTGCGGCGCTTCGCCCGTGCCCCGGGCTCGCGCGGCAGGCCGGCGCCGGCCAGCGCGCGCAGCAGGATGGCGATGGTGCTGCCGTTGTGCAGCATCGAGGCGGCCACCGGGGTCAGCAGGCCGAAGGCCGCCGCGCCGAGGATGCTGGTGTTGAGGCCGGCGGTGAGCTTGAAGTTGCCATCGATCAGCCGCCGTGTGGCGAGGGCCAGCGCCCGGGCGTCGGCGACCCGGGAAAAGTCGTCTTCGAGGAGGGTGATGTCGGAGGCCAGGCGGGCGATGTCGGCGCCGTGGTGCATGGCGATGCCGACCAGGGCGCCGCTCAGCGCCGGCGCGTCGTTCACTCCGTCGCCGACGAAGGCAATGCGCGCGCCCTCGGCAGCGAGCTGCTGCAGCACCTCGACCTTCTGCTCCGGCAGCAGGCCGGCGCGGAACTCGTCGAGGCCCAGATCTTCGGCCAATGCGCGGGCGCGCTCCGGCTGATCGCCGGTGAGCATCAGAATGCGCCGGATGCCGAGCTCGCGCAGCCGCGCCACTGTTTCGGCGGCGTTGTCACGCACGCGCTCGGTCATCGCCAGGACCCCGATCAGTTCGCCGCCGAAGCCGATGTAGAGCAGGGTCTTGCCTTCCGCGCGCAGACGTTCGATCACCTCGGCATGGGCAACAGTGGAAACCCCCTCGTCGTCCTCGATGAAATGCCGCGAGCCGACCACGATCCGCTGGCCGTCGATCACGCTCGCCACGCCATGGGCGACGACGAACTGCACGGCCTGGTGGTCGAAGTGGTGCGGATGGTCGAGGCGATGGGCCGCTGCCACCACCGCCTGGGCGACCGGATGGACGTAGTGCTCCTCGACCGAGGCGGCCAGGTTGGTCAAGTCTTCCGAGGTATAGGCAGCGTTGAAGGCGATCGAGTCGGTCACCTTGAGCATGCCGGTGGTCAGGGTGCCGGTCTTGTCGAAGACGAAGGTGTCAGCCCGCGCCAGACGCTCCAGCGCCTTGGCGCTCTTGATCAGGATCGCGGACTGCCCGGCGCGGTACATCGCTGCCTTGAACGCCACCGGGGTGGCGAGCTTGAGGGCACAGGAATAGTCGGCCTGCAGCACCGCTGCGACCCTCTGCCCGTCGCCGGATAACAGCCAGGTGAGGCCGGCCAGGCCGAGCACCATCGGCACCAGGCGGTCGGCCAGGCGCGCGGCTTCGAGCTGGGTTTCGCTCTTCACCGAGAGGGACTGCTCGACGAAGTCGGCGATCCGCGCGGCGGCGGCCTGGCGCCCGACCCGCTCGGCGTAGATGCGCAGGCGGCCCTCCTCGATCAGGGTGGCGGACAGCACCCGGTCGCCGCGCCGGCGCACCACCGGCACGCTCTCGCCAGTCATGGTCGCCTCGTTCACCAGCGCCTCGCCGCCGAGCACGGTGCCGTCCACCGGAATCACCATGCCGGTGGCGGCGATCACGCTGTCGCCGACCTGCACCTCGGCGGCATCGATCAGCGTCTCGACGCCATTGCGCTCGACCCACACCTCGCCCTCCGTCGGCCGCAACAAGTGTTTCAGCAGCTCGTCGGAGCGGCGCTCGATGGACTCTTCGAGGTATTCGCCGAGGGCCAGCAGGAAGGAGGTGGTGTTGGCGGCGAGAAAATCGCTGCGGCTGATCGAGATCCCCACCGCGAGGGCCTCCAGCACATGGGAGGTGATGCCCTTCTCGAGGAAGTCGTCGACCGCCTCGCCGAGCAGGGGCACGGCGGCACCGAAGGAGACCGGCGCCTGCAGGCTCGGCTGCAGGCTGCGGGTCGCCAGCAGGGTGGCGCCGCTCATGGCCACCGCCCCCAGGCGCGCGGCCTCGCTGTGCCGATGGTTGGCGGCCGGCAGCGGCAGGCCCGATGGCGAGAGCGCGAGAATAGCGCTGGCCAGGCTGTCGACGTCGGTGACGCCCGGCTCGAACTCCACCACCAGCGAGCGCACCGTCGGATTGACGCGCACTTGCAGTACGCCCTTGAGGGAACTGACCTCGTGCTCGATGCTGCGCGCATCGAGCGGCATGCCCGCCCGGCAGCGGTAGCGGAAACGTACCCGACCGACCGTCCGGTGCAGCGGCTGCACCCGGGCGAACCAGGCACCGTCCATCAGACCTCTCCGTGGCGCTCGGTGGCGACCTCGGCCTTGATGTCGGCCATTTGCTCCTTCATCTCCTCGAAGCCGCCGGCGACGCCCGCATAGAGCTTCATCCCGGCCTTGATCAGCTTGCCGCGCAGCTCCTCGTCGGCCAGCACCCAGGCCGCGGTCACGCCGAGCACCGCGCCGAGCAGGAACTGCTCGGCATTGCGCGACTGCAGGAAGGCCGGCATGCCTTGCAGCAAACCGGCATCGAACAGGCCGGCGCCGGGAAAGCCGCCGCCCGGAGCGCCTGCGCCGTAGCCGTATCCATAGCCGTAGCCCCGACGGTGGTGGTAGGCCCCGCCATAAATCCCGTCGCGCGGATCGAAGCCTTGCTGCGGCCCACCACCATAGGCGCCATAGGCGCCGCCCTCGCCATACTGCGGCCCGGCAGCATAGGGCGGCATGTCGCCATAGCCCATGCCGTAGCCCATGGAATATGGCCCCCCGCTGTCGCGCTGCCTCTTGTACTTATGCTTCTTGGCCATCCTGTTACCCCTTCTCGTCGAGTCGAGCCGCATCACGCAGCAGTTGTTCGATCAGCAGCACGCCGGTGGCGCCGACAGCTGCGCTGACCAGTGCGCCGGAGTAGTCGCCATAGCGGACTGCCGCCGCGGCCCGGGCTCCGGCGGCAAATGCCGTGCCGCCCTGCAGGGCATGCCGCAGCACCCGCTTGAGCTGGGCCGGCGACGTCGGATGGGACACGCCCTGGAACGCCGAGAGGCAGGCGCTGGCAACGAAAGCGCGGGTGAATTCGTTGTCGCCGCGCGCTGCCATGGGGATCGGTGGATAAGCCGCATAATGGCCATAGGCGAGGAGTGGATATCTCATGGGGTCCGCCCCCCCTGCTTGCCCTCAGTGCCCTCCAGGGACTCGCTGGCGGTCCAGTGATGGGGCTCGCGCGCGCCCGCTCCGCCTTGCGCGCCCGTCACCGGTTCGGCTGCGGCCCGCGCCGTGGCCGCCTCCTCTTCTTCACTCAGAGGGCTCGCGGGCTCGCCGGAGGCCGCGGACGCCCCCTCTTTCCCGCCGAGGCGGGCTCGCGCCCGCGCCGAAGCGCTCTCGATCGCCTCCAGGCTGGATACGGTGGCGCCGCGCAGGCTGCCCTGGGCCTTTTCCAGGCCCTCCTGGGTCTTGTCGCTTTTGAACAGCTTGAGTACGACAGCTCCCGTCACTATGCCGACGGCAAAGGGAATGATATGGAACATCTCAGTTCTCCTTTTGATTTCGACCGGGCCGGTTCTTCAACAGGTAGATCCCTGCTCCGCCTGCCACCATGCCGGCCAGCATGGCGGGATGGCTGTGACGCAAGAGGGGGCTGAAAATGCCGAGTGGTCCTGCATGGATGCCCAGATGGGCGAACGCCCTTTCCATGAAGGCGGAGAGCGGACCGTGATGCACATAGGCCTGCTGTGGCGGGATGCCCCTGACCGCGTGGTAGCGCTCCTGCGCCATGGCCTCCAGCACCGCCTGGCGGAAAGCCGGCAGGTGCCGCTCCAGCGAGGCCGCCTGCAGGTTCTGAAATACCCGGCGCGCTTCAGGCTCGGCGACCTGGGTGAGCAGGTATTCGTAAAGGCGTATATTGGCGATCTCGCCGGCGACGGCACGCTCGCAGTTGACCAGCCAGCTGGGATCGACCATGGTTTCCTGCGGGAAGGGATTCAGTGGGCGGGGAATGCCGAAGCGCTGGCACAGGTTCGAGAGCGTGGCGATGTGCCGTTCCTCCGAACGCAGGATATTGGCGAAGGGCGGACGCGGACCGAACGCCTCGACGACCCTGGCATAGAAGCTGTGGGCAGCGTATTCGTCGTAGAGCGCGATACGCACGGCCTGGTGCAGGATTGGAAAGGGGGCGGCGGGATCGATCCTCTGACTGCGCAGAATCGGCTCGTCATAGTTTTTCATGCATGATCTCCCGATAGATCTCACGCAGAATCCGCTCGAGGGTGGCCGCGGCAGGCGACTCGACACCGGCCAGGAAATCGTCCCAGGCCTCGGCCGGAATCACCTGCGGGTCGTATTCCACGGAGCACGAACGGGCCAGCACATTGACCCGCACCGAATGAACGCCTGGTGTGCGATCCAGAATAGATTGGAATTGCCGGGCCTGCCGGCCCCGCCGGGCGAGTGACTCGTAGTCGGTCACCAGCTTGAGGCGGATGCGCCCCTGGATGTGGTGGACGATGCGGATATACACGAGGTAGCCGCGCAACTCATCGAAGGTGGGCATCGGGGACACCTCCCCCCAGGGAAATTCGAATGGGCTGGAGGGGAATTCGTTCCCCCGCCCTCCGCCGCCCGGATGCCGGGCGCTCATGCCGAATCCCTGGAGCGGGCGGCAGGCCGGTCCTGGCGCCGATCAAAAGCTATGGCAGCATTATCCGCAGCTGTCAAAACGCGAAGGGGTCGCATCGGGGCACTGGCGGGAGCGGCGGCACCGTGGGTAGGTTACGGCCTTCGGCCCGGCCCATCCCACGGTTGAAGCGTTTGGATCAAGGTGTCAGGCGCTTCTCGACAAAGGCGGCCCTGCCCGTCCGGCGATTGCCCCGCTCGCTACGAGAGCAACCCCTCCGCCTGCATTGCCTTCTGCACGGCAGGCCGCGCCGCCACGCGCTCCTGGAAGGCGCGCAGGGCCGGCCAGGAAGAAAGATCGATGTCCAGCGGCTTGGTCCAGCTCAGCACGGTGAACAGATAGGCATCGGCCACGGAGAAGCGTGCACCATTCAGGTAGTCCTGTCCGGTGAGCACCTTGTCGACGTAGGCCAGACGTCGATCGAGGGCGGCCAGCGCGGCCTCCCTCCACTCGGGCGTGATCTGCGGATTGAACAGCTGGCCGATTTCCTTGTGCAGTTCGCTGCTGATGAAGAACAGCCACTCCTGGACGCGGAACCGCTCCAGGGTGCCATTGGACGGCAGCAGACCGGCTTCGGGCAGCTTCTCGGCGAGGAACAAGGCAATGGCCCCGCTTTCGGTGAGCCGCTGGCCGTCGTTCAGCTGCAGGGTCGGCACATAACCCTTGGGATTGACGTTGTAGTAATCCCCTCCACCTTCGATGCTATGGCTTTTCAGATCTACCTTCTCCAATTCGTAGGGCAGGCCCAGTTCGCAAAGGACGATGTGCGGAACCAGGGAGCAGGCCCCCGGGGTGTAGTAGAGCTTCATGGTTTCTCCTCGATCGACGAATTACTCAGCTCGCCGGGCAAGCTTAGGCCGCTCCCGGCGCTCGCGCTATCCCGCCGCCCACCTTCGTCGTCGGGCCTCAAGTAACCCACAGAAGGTGTGGATTGTGCTGTGGACAAATACGGTATGACTGGCCGCAGGGCCGATGAAATCTGGCCCACAGACGACTGACCGTTTTTTGATCAGCGCACTGGCAAAGCCTCCTGCCAGCACATAACCGACTGAAATATCAAGCCATTTCCAGTATGTCGGAGGGAGATAACCAGCCTGCCTGAAGGTACTACAAGCCCCTGCTTGTCAACCGCCAGCGAAGGAAAAATTGTGGATAACTGGAGGATAGCAGTACAGCCCAGCGACCGTGCCGGCTCTGCCTTATGCTCACGATTTTCCGTCTCGCCCTGTTTCATTCGCCGAGACATCGCTTGACCGGCCGGCCGATTTTCCGCCGGGCCGACAGATGTGGAGACAGCCCATGCACGACATCGATCCCCCCGCGCCCCTGCTGGAGCTGTGCGAGCTCATGGCGCGGCATCCGCTGCTGGTCCTGACCGGCGCGGGAATCAGCACGCCCTCCGGCATTCCGGCCTATCGGGACAAGGAGGGCGTCCGGCACGGCAAGGCGCCCATGATGTTCCAGGAGTTCATCGGCTCGGCCGCGGCACGCAAGCGCTACTGGGCGCGCAGCATGATCGGCTGGCCCAGGGTGCGGCAGGCGCGCCCGAATGCAGCGCACCAGGCCCTGGCCAGGCTCGCGGCCGACCGGCGGATTGCCGGCCTCATTACCCAGAACGTGGACGGGCTGCACCAACAGGCCGGCAGCGACGGCGTGATCGAACTGCACGGCAACCTGCACCGGGTGCGCTGCCTCGACTGCGGCAAGATCCTGTGGCGCAGCGAGATCCAGACACTGCTGGAAGAGGAAAACGCCTACCTGCAGGGCATCGAGGCCGTCCTGGCCCCGGATGGCGATGCCCGGCTGGCGGAGGCCTGTCTGGAAGGATTCCGCATCCCCTGGTGTCCCTGCTGCGGCAGCGACCTGCTCAAGCCGGATGTGGTGTTCTATGGCGAGGGCGTGCCGGCCGAGCAGACCGACGCAGCCTCGTTGAGCATCGAGCAGGCACCGGCGCTGCTGGTCATCGGCTCGACCGTGATGACCTACTCCAGTTTCCGGCTGTGCCGGTCGATTGCCGCGCAGGGCAAGCCGCTGCTGGCCATCAACCAGGGCACGACGCGCGCGGACGACCTGCTGAACCTGAAGATCGAACAGCCCTGCGAGCAGGTGCTGCCCTGGCTCGCCGAGCGACTGGGTGCCGCGTAGCGGCCCTGTTCCAGCCAGAAGAATCAGGGCAGCGGCTGGATCGTCGGCACGTCGAAATGCACGGCGAGCATCGCCACGAGTTCCGGCAACGCCAGATTTTCGTAGGTGTCGGTGGCGTGCGGGTATTCCAGATGCACGCCATAGTGACCTGGATTCTGGCCAAGCGTGTACAGCCAGGCACGTACCCCGGCCTCCTCCCTGTGCACCAGATAAACCGCCCTGGGGTCCAGCGATGTCGCGGCATCGATGATGAACGCCCCCGGCCCCAGTTGCTCGCTCAGCAGCAACAGCACATGGCGAATGTCCTGATGTTTGTCCAGCGCCCAGATATTCATGATCCCGCTCCGTACTTCCGCCGCTCCCGAAACAGTAATCCTCAAAATCGGTTGCAAAACCGACCGTTGCATGACGGTATCAAGGCTGATGACGATCTGGTCTAATGCGGCCCGATCAGCGGCTCGGCTTCACGCCAGTCGATCCCGCGAGGCACCTCGACGAGGTGCCCGGATGTTGCCAAACCGCTCGTCGAACGGCAACGACAAGCCGGGCGGCACCTCCAGGCGCAGGCGGAAGAAAATCATGAACCGGAAAGCCCGGCGTACGAGCAGCGGGCTTTGCAATGGACAAGGGGAGAGAAATGGGTGAGGTGAATTCATCGCCTGCATCGGTGGAAGTTTTCAACTTGATCGTCCCGCTCGAGAAAAAGCTGAAGGCGTATCTGCGCCTGCTGCCCGAGCCGCATCGCGCCGATACCTGGCTGCTGGAAGTGCGCCTGTTCTATGAAACGGCCCCGGTGGGCAGAACCAGTTTCACCCTGAATGGCTACAGCCAGGAGGAAGCCGAATCGGTCGCGCGCAACATCAGGAGCAACGCCTACCTGATGCAGGAAATCGATCAGTATCTCTGGAGCGAGAACGACTGATTGTCGATACCCTCGCCGCAGGGCGCCCCGGAACGGCTGGCGCCGCCGCCTCTTCCACCGGCCCCATGAGTGACCGGCCACTGCGCTGCCGCGCGGCTCTGCATATCGGATACCCTGCTCCCTTCATTCATTCCACAGGAGCTTTCCGATGATTTATCGCCCACTCGGCAGGACCGGCCTCCAGGCCAGCGCGCTGGCGCTCGGCAGCATGACCTGGGGCGAACAGAACAGCGAAGCCGAGGGCTTCGAGCAGATCCGCCGCGCCCAGGCGGCCGGGATCAACTTCATCGATACCGCCGAGTTGTACCCGGTGCCGCCGAAGGCGGAAACCTATGGCGCCACCGAAACCATCATCGGCAACTACTTCAGGCGCCACGGCGGGCGGGGCGACTGGATCGTCGCCAGCAAGGCGGCGGCGCCGGGCAATGGCATCGGCCATATCCGCGGCGGCCGCAACCATTTCGACCGCGCCAATCTGATCGCCGCGGTGGACGACAGCCTCAAGCGCCTGCAGACCGACTACATCGACCTCTACCAGTTGCACTGGCCGGACCGGCAGACCAACTTCTTCGGCCAGCTCGGCTACCAACACGAGCCGGACGCCCACCTCACCCCGATCGAGGAGACGCTGGAGGTCCTCGACGCCCTGGTGAAGAACGGCAAGATCCGCCATATCGGCCTGTCCAACGAGACGCCCTGGGGCGTGCAGCGCTTCCTGCACCTGGCCGAAACCCGCGGCTGGCCGCGGGCGGCGTCGATCCAGAACCCCTACAATCTGCTCAACCGCAGCTTCGAGGTGGGCCTGGCGGAAATCGCCATCCGCGAGCAGGTTGGCCTGCTCGCCTACTCTCCGCTGGCCTTCGGCCTGCTCTCCGGCAAGTACGAGAACGGCGCGCGCCCGCCCAAGGCGCGGCTGACCCTGTTCGAGCGCTTCCAGCGCTACAACAACCCGCAGGCGCGCCGCGCGGCCAGCGCCTACATCGCCCTGGCCCGCGAGCACGGCGTCGACCCGGCGCAACTGGCCCTGGCCTACGTCACCAGCCGGCCGTTCGTGACCAGCAACATCATCGGCGCCACCAGCCTCGAACAGCTGGACAGCAACATCGCCAGCCTGGATCTCCGGCTGAGCGACGAGCTGCTGGCCGGCATCGAGCACATCCACACCGGGCAGCCCAATCCGGCACCCTGAGCAAGGCAGCCCGTCAGGTACGCGGCAGTGGCAGGGCGCAGTGACAAGAGGCAAGCTAGACACTACGCGCAGGGCCAGGACAAGCCGCCCTGCCCAGCCTGCCACCGACGACAAGAGGCCATCCCATGTACGCCTGGCTCAATGCCCTGCCCAAAGCCGAACTGCACCTGCATCTGGAAGGCTCGCTAGAGCCGGAACTACTGTTCACCCTCGCCAAACGCAACAAGATCGCCCTGCCCTGGGCCGACGTGGAAAGCCTGCGCAAGGCCTACGCCTTCCGCAACCTGCAGGAATTCCTCGACCTCTACTACCAGGGCGCAGACGTGCTGCGCACCGAACAGGACTTCTACGACCTGACCTGGGCCTACCTGCAAAAGTGCAGGGAGCAGAACGTCATCCACACCGAGCCCTTCTTCGACCCGCAGACCCACACCGACCGCGGCATTCCCTTCGAGGCGGTGCTCAGCGGCATCGGCCAGGCCCTGGAAGACGGCCGCAAGCAGCTCGGCATCAGCAGCGGGCTGATCCTCAGCTTCTTGCGCCATCTCTCCGAGGAGGAAGCCCACAAGACCCTCGACCAGGCCCTGCGCTTTCGCCATGCCTTCATCGCCGTGGGGCTGGACAGCTCGGAAAAGGGCCATCCGCCGCGCAAGTTCCGCCAGGTGTTCGACCGCGCCCGCGCCGAGGGTTTCGCCACCGTCGCCCATGCCGGTGAGGAAGGTCCGCCGGAGTACATCTGGGAAGCTCTCGACCTGCTCAAGGTACGGCGCATCGACCACGGCGTGCGCGCCGCGGAGGACCCGAAGCTGCTGGAGCGGCTGATCGACGAGCAGATTCCGCTGACCGTCTGCCCGCTGTCCAACGTCAAGCTCTGCGTATTCAAGGACATGGCCGAGCACAACATCCTCAAGCTGCTGGAAATGGGCGTGAAGGTGACGGTGAACTCCGACGACCCGGCGTACTTCGGCGGCTATGTCACGGAGAATTTCGCAGCCCTGCAGGAAAGCCTCGGCATGACCCGCGAGCAGGCCGAACGCCTGGCGCAGAATAGCCTGGATGCCCGCCTGGTCTGAGGAGAATGTCCCTGGGAGCCCGGTGCATGGCTATTGTATGAAGGTGGGAAGCGGCCGCTGGCCTTTCCCACCACGGCCGCAGTCATGGTGGGAAATCGCTGCGCGAGTTTCCAGCCTACGATTTTCGTGCCGGCGCACTTTCGCGGCCCAGGCCGCGGCACAGTCGAACATCCGGAGGATGCCGTGATCCAGTTTCTCCTCAACCGCGAACTGCGCAGCGAGCGCGCCCTCGACCCGAACCTCACGGTGCTCCGCTACCTGCGCGAGCACCTGCACCAAACCGGCACCAAGGAAGGCTGCGCCTCCGGCGACTGCGGCGCCTGCACCGTGGTGATCGGCGAGCTGGTCGACGAGGGCGGACGGGAACGCCTCCGCTACCGCAGCCTCAACGCCTGCCTGACCTTCGTCGCCGCCCTGCACGGCAAGCAGCTGATCGTGGTGGAAAACCTCAAGCACCAGGAGCAGCTGCACGCCGTGCAGCAGGCGGTGGTCGACCAGCATGCCTCGCAGTGCGGCTTCTGCACCCCCGGCGTGGTCATGTCGCTGTTCGCCCTGCAGAAGAACGCCAGCGGCCCCGACCGGGAGCAGGCCTGCGCGGCCCTGGCCGGCAATCTCTGCCGCTGCACCGGCTATCGGCCGATCCTCGCCGCTGCCGAACAGGCCTGCAGCCAGCCGCAGCCGGATCAATTCGACGCCACCGAGGCGCAAACCATTGCAGCCCTCAAGGCCATCGCCCGGGAAAGTGCCGAACTCGCCGAGGGCGACCGGCGCTGCCTGCTGCCGATCAGCATCGCCGAGTTGGCGGCGCTTTGCGCGGCCCATCCCGAGGCGCGGCTGTTCGCCGGCGGCACCGATCTCGCGCTGGAGGTGACCCAGCAGCACCGCGCCCTGCCGCTGACCATCCACCTCGGCCGTATCGAGGAGATGAAGCGAGTGGAAATCGGCGCCGAGACGCTCGAGATCGGCGCCGCCACGCCGCTCACCGACTGCTACGCGGCGCTGGCCGCCGAGTACCCGGACTTCGGCGCGCTGCTGCAGCGCTTCGCCTCCCTGCAGATCCGCAACCAGGGCACCCTGGGCGGCAACATCGGCAACGCCTCGCCGATCGGCGACGCACCGCCGCTGTTGATCGCCCTCGGCGCCAGCCTGCTGCTGCGCAAGGGCGAGGCCACCCGCCTGCTCGCGCTGGAGGATTACTTCCTCGACTACCGGATCACCGCCCTGCAGCCGGGCGAATTCATCGAGAAGATCCTCGTGCCGCGCGCCCGGCCCGGCCAGGCGTTTCGCGCCTACAAGCTGTCCAAGCGCCTGGACGACGACATCTCGGCGGTTTGCGCGGCCTTCAACCTGCAAATCGAGGCGGGCCAGGTGCGCGAGGCGCGCATCGCCTTCGGCGGCATGGCGGCGATTCCCAAGCGCGCCGCAGCCTGCGAGCGGACGCTCGTCGGCCAGCCGTTCGATGCCGCCAACGTCGAGCGCGCCTGCACGGCGCTGGCCGGGGACTTCGACCCGCTCAGCGATTTTCGCGCCAGCCGCGAGTACCGCCTGCTCGCCGCGCAGAACCTGCTGCGCAAGGCTTTCCTCGAAGTGCACACACCCGCACTCCAGACCAGGGTGACCGCCCATGTCTAATCTCACGCCCCATACTCAGGAAGAACTCGCCGCGCTGTTCCGCGCGGAACTGGTCAACGGCGTCGGTCGCAATGTCAGGCACGAGAGCGCGGCCAAGCACGTGACCGGCGAAGCGCTCTACGTCGACGACCGCCTGGAGTTCCCCAACCAACTGCACGTCTACGCGCGCCTGTCCGAACGCGCCCATGCGCGCATCCTGCGGATCGACACCGCGCCCTGCTACGCGATCCCCGGCGTGGCCATCGCCATCAGCAGCGCCGATGTGCCCGGCCGGCTGGACATCGGCCCAGTGTTTCCCGGCGATCCGCTGCTCGCCGACGGCAGCGTGCAGTACCTCGGCCAGCCGGTGCTGGCGGTGGCCGCCGACAGCCTGGAGAACGCCCGCCGCGCGGCGCTGGCGGCAATCGTCGAGTACGAGGACCTGGAGCCGGTGCTGGAGGTGGACGAGGCCCTGCGCCGCCAGCAGTTCGTCCTCGACAGCCACAGCCACAGGCGCGGCGATGCCGCCGCGGCACTGGCCAGCGCGCCCCATCGCCTCACCGGTAGCCTGCGGATCGGCGGTCAGGAGCATTTCTACCTGGAGACGCAGATCGCCTCGGTGATGCCCACCGAGGACGGCGGCATGCTGGTCCACAGTTCGACCCAGCATCCCACCGAGGTGCAGAAGCTGGTCGCCGAGGTGCTCGGCGTGCCGATGAACAAGGTGGAGGTGGACATGCGCCGCATGGGCGGCGGCTTCGGCGGCAAGGAAACCCAGGCCGCCGGGTCGGCCTGCCTGTGCGCGGTGATCGCCCGCCTCACCGGGCGCCCGACCAAGATGCGCCTGCCGCGCGCGGAGGACATGCGGATCACCGGCAAGCGCCATCCCTTCCAGGTGGAGTACGAGGTCGGCTTCGACGACGACGGCCGCCTGCACGGCGTGCACATCCAGCTGGCGGCCAACTGCGGCTATTCGCCGGACCTCTCCGGGGCCATCGTCGACCGCGCCATGTTCCATGCCGACAACGCCTACTACCTGGGCGAGGCGTTGATCGACGGCCACCGCTGCAAGACCAACCTCGCCTCGAACACCGCCTTCCGCGGCTTCGGCGGTCCCCAGGGGATGCTCGCCATCGAGGAGATCATGGACGCCATCGCCCGCCACCTCGGCAAGGACCTGCTCGCGGTACGCAAGGCCAACTACTACGGCAAGACCGAGCGCAACATCACCCACTACCACCAGACGGTGGAGCACAACCTGCTCGAGGAGATGACTGCCGAGCTGGAGGAAAGCTGCGAGTATGCCGGCCGCCGCGCGGCGATCCGCGCCTTCAACGCACAAAGCCCGGTGCTGAAGAAGGGCCTGGCGCTGACCCCGGTGAAGTTCGGCATCAGCTTCACCTCCAGCTTTCTCAACCAGGCCGGCGCGCTGGTGCACGTCTACACCGACGGCAGCATCCACCTCAACCATGGCGGCACCGAGATGGGCCAGGGCCTCAACACCAAGGTCGCCCAGGTGGTCGCCCAGGTGTTCCAGGTGGACATTTCACGCATCCAGATCAGCCCCGCGAACACCGGCAAGGTGCCCAACACCTCGCCCACCGCCGCCTCCAGCGGCGCCGACCTGAACGGCAGGGCGGCCAAGGAAGCCGCGCAGACGATCAAGCAGCGCCTGGTCGAATTCGCTGCCCGCCACTGGCAGGTCGGCGAGGAAGACGTGCAGTTCAGGAACGGCCAGGTGCGCATCCGCGACCGCTACCTGAGCTTCGAGGAGCTGATCCAGGCGGCTTATGTCGGCCAGGTGTCGCTCTCCAGCACCGGCTTCTACCGCACGCCGAAGATCTATTACGACCGCAGCCAGGGGCGCGGCCGGCCCTTCTACTATTACGCCTTCGGCATGGCCTGCGCGGAAGTGCTGGTCGACACCCTGACCGGCGAGTACCGCCTGCTGCGCGCCGACATCCTCCACGACGTCGGCGCCTCGCTGAACCCGGCCATCGACATCGGCCAGGTGGAGGGCGGTTTCGTCCAGGGCATGGGCTGGCTGACCACCGAGGAGCTGGTCTGGGACGGCCAGGGCCAGCTGCTCACCACGGGACCGGCCAGCTACAAGATTCCCACGGTCGCCGACGTGCCGGCGGACCTGCGGGTGAAGCTGGTGGAGAACCGCCGCAACCCGGAGGACACGGTGTTCCACTCCAAGGCCGTGGGCGAGCCGCCGCTCATGCTCGGAATCGCGGTGTGGTGCGCGATCAAGGACGCCGTGGCCAGCCTGGCCGACTACCGCGTCCAGCCCGCCATCGACGCCCCGGCAACCCCGGAGCGGGTGCTCTGGGGCGTGGAGCGGATGAAAAAGCTGCACCAGCCCCAAGGTGCGGTGCACGAGCACGCGGGCGAATCGGCGTAGGGTGGACAACGCTTTGCTTGTCCACCTTGAGCCCCCGAAGATGGATACGGTGGAAAACGCTTCGCGGTTTTCCACCGTACCAAGGACCAAACCATGAGCAACACGACCTGGATCGACGCCCTCGCCGACCTCAAGCAACGCGGCGAGCCCTGCGTGCTGGTGACCATCGTCGAGGAGCAGGGCTCCACGCCGCGCAACGCCGGGGCGAAGCTGGTGGTCGAGCGCGAGCGGCTGCACGACACCATCGGCGGCGGCCACCTGGAATTCAAGGCCATGCAGATCGCCCGCGAGATGCTGGAGAGCCGCAGCCGCGCCGCGCGCCTGGAGCGCTTCACCCTCGGCGCCAGCCTCGGCCAGTGCTGCGGCGGCGCCACCGTGCTGCTGTTCGAGCCGATGGGCCAGCCGCAGGCGCACATCGCCCTGTTCGGCGCCGGCCACGTCGGCCGCGCCCTGGCCCCGCTGCTCGCCGGCCTGCCGTGCCGATTGCGCTGGATCGACGCGCGCGAGCAGGAATTTCCCGATCCCGTCCCCGCCGGGGTGGAACGGGTGGTCAACGATGAGGTGCTCGAGGAAGTCGAGCGGATGCCCGCTGGCAGCTACTTCATCGTCATGACCCACGATCACCAGCTCGACCTGCAGCTTGCCGAGGCCATCCTCAGGGACAACGACTTCGCCTACTTCGGGCTGATCGGCTCGAAGAGCAAGCGCGCCCGCTTCGAGCACCGCCTGCACGAGCGCGGCCTCGCCCCTGAGGTGGTGCAGCGCATGCGCTGCCCGATGGGCCTGCCCGAGGTGAAGGGCAAGCTGCCGCTGGAGATCGCCATCTCCATCGCCGGCGAGGTGATCGCCACCTACAACGCCCGCTTCGGTGAGGAGACCAAGGGCGGCGAGAGCATCGCCAAGCTGCTGCCGACTTCGCGGCGCACCCCGGCCTGAACTGGCCAGCGGTCGCCTATTCCCTCTTCCCGCCGGGCAAGACCGGCACGAGCATTCCCTCGCCCCTTTGGGGAGAGGGCCAGGGAGAGGGGGCAAACGTACCGGCCCCACGGGAAACCACCGTCAACACATGAGGGACCGTCCGATGCACGCCTATCGCACCGCCCTGCTCCACTGCCTCGCCGATCCCCGCGAAGTCGGCATCGAGCATTCCTACCAGTACTTCGAAGACGGCCTGCTGCTGGTCGAGGACGGCAAGGTGGCGCAGATCGGCGACGCCGCCAGCCTGCTGCCGACCCTGCCGGCCGGGGTCGAGGTGGTCGAGTACCGAGACGCGCTGATCGTCCCCGGCTTCGTCGATACCCACATCCACTACCCTCAAGTGGATGTGATCGCCTCCTACGGCACCCAGCTGCTCGACTGGCTGGAGACCTACACCTTCCCCGCCGAAGGCCGCTTCGCCGACCTGGAGCACGCCCGCCAGCAGGCGCGCTTCTTCCTCGCCGAGCTGCTGCGCAACGGCACCACCACCGCACTGGTCTTCGCCACCGTGCATCCGCAATCGGTGGACGCCTTCTTCGAGGAGGCCGAAAGACTCGACCTGCGGATGATCGCTGGCAAGGTGCTGATGGACCGCAACGCCCCGGACTACCTGAGAGACAGCGCCGCCTCCGGCTACGACGAGAGCAAGACGCTGATCGAGCGCTGGCACGGCAGGGGCCGCCTGCACTACGCCGTTACCCCACGCTTCGCCCCGACCAGCACGCCCGAGCAGTTGGATCTGGCCGGCCGGCTGCTGCGCGAATACCCCGGTCTCTACCTGCAAACCCATCTTTCCGAGAACCGCGCGGAGATCAACTGGGTGAAGGAACTGTTCCCCGAACGCCGGGACTACCTGGACATCTACGACCACTACCGCCTGCTCGGCGCCCGCTCGGTGTTCGCCCACGGCATCCACCTCTGCGACGACGAATGCCGGCGCCTCGGCGAGAGCGGCTCGGCGGTGGCCTTCTGCCCAACCTCCAACCTGTTCCTCGGCAGCGGCCTGTTCGACCTGGCGAAGCTGGAAGGCCACGGCGTGCGCGTCGGCCTGGGTACGGATGTCGGCGGCGGCACCAGCTTCTCGCAACTGCAGACCCTCAACGAAGCCTACAAGGTGCTGCAGCTCCAGGGTCAGAAACTCGATCCGCTCAAGGCGCTGTACCTGGCCACCCTCGGCGGCGCCCGGGCACTCTATCTGGATGAGCGCATCGGTAACCTGCAGGCGGGCAAGGATGCCGACTTCGTGGTCCTCGACTGCCGCGCCACGCCGCTGCTCGCCCAGCGCCTGGAGCAGGCCCGAACCCTGCAGGAAAAGCTCTTCGCCCTGATGATCCTCGGCGACGACCGCGCGGTGCGGGAAACCTTCGCCGCCGGACGCTCGGTGCATCAGCGCGACCAGCCCCAGCCGTAGGGTGGAAAACCGCGCAGCGTTTTCCACCGACAGCACCGAGCACTGGCGGCTTCGCGGCCAGGACGCAGTCCGTTCCCTCAACTCCCCCGGTAGGTCGAATACCCGTAGGGCGACACCAGCAGCGGCACGTGGTAATGCCCCTCGCCGCCCAGCCCGACGCGCAGCACCACCACGTCGAGGAAGGCCGGTTCGGCCAGACTCAGCCCACGGCGCCGATAGTAGTCGCCGACGTGGAAGTACAGCTCGTGGACGCCGGCGCGAAACGCCTCGCCCTGCAGCAGCGGCGCGTCACAGCGGCCGTCGGCGTTGGTCACGGCCTGCGCCAGCAATTGCCGTTGCTCGCCGTCCAGGCGGTAGAGCTCGATGGCGATGCCCGCGCCGGGGCAGCCGTGGGTGGTGTCGAGCACGTGGGTGGTCAGTCTGGCCATGGCATTGCGGGGCGTCCTGCGGGCCGGCCCCTTCCTCCTGCGTCCGGATGAGCGGTAGATTTGCAGGAAATACCTTTGTCCCGATAGTTTCAAGCCCAGACACCCGCCGACAGGAGAGTCCCGTGACCAGCCCCTACCCCCGCGACCTGATCGGTTACGCCGGCCAGCCGCCCCACCCGCAGTGGCCGGGCGAGGCGCGCCTCGCCCTGTCCTTCGTGCTCAACTACGAGGAGGGCGGCGAGCGCTGCATCCTCCACGGCGACCAGGAGTCCGAGGCCTTCCTCTCCGAGATGGTCGCCGCCCAGCCGCTGCCCGGCGTACGCAACCTGTGCATGGAGTCGCTCTACGAATACGGCAGCCGCGCCGGGGTCTGGCGCCTGCTCGAGCTGTTCCGCCGCGAGGGCGTTCCACTGACCATCTTCGCCGTGGCCATGGCCGCCCAGCGCCATCCCGAGGCGATCCGGACGATGGTCGCCGACGGCCACGAGATCTGCAGCCACGGCTACCGCTGGATCGACTACCAGTACATGGACGAGGCCGAGGAAAAGGCGCACCTGGACCAGGCCATCGCCATCCTCACCCAGCTGACCGGCGAGCGCCCGCTCGGCTGGTACACCGGGCGCATCGGCCCCAACACCCGCCGGCTGGTGCGCGAGGAAGGCGGCTTTCTCTACGACTCGGACAGCTACGATGACGACCTGCCCTACTGGGATTCTGCGTCCACCGCGGACAAGCCGCACCTGGTGATTCCCTACACCCTGGACACCAACGACATGCGCTTCACCCAGGTGCAGGGCTTCAACAGCGGCGACGACTTCTTCACCTACCTCAAGGACGCCTTCGACGTGCTCTACGCCGAGGGCGAGGCCGGCGCGCCGAAGATGCTCTCCATCGGCATGCACTGCCGCCTGCTCGGCCGCCCGGCGCGTTTCGCCGCGCTACAGCGCTTCGTCGACTACGTGAAGGGCCATGACCGGGTGTGGTTCGCCCGGCGCATCGATATCGCCCGCCACTGGCACGCCACCCACCCCTTCCAGGGAGCCGGCCAATGACCGCCTTCGCCACCGTCAAGCCCTCGAGCCTGTCCCGCGAGGCCTTCGTCGAAACCTTCGGCGGCGTCTACGAGCACTCGCCGTGGATCGCCGAGGCGCTGTTCGTCCAAGGCATCGATGCCGCAGACGACGACATCGAGCACCTCCATGCACGCTTGGCACAGGTCGTCCGCAAGGCGCCCCGCGAAGCGCAGCTGGCGCTGATCCAGGCCCACCCGGACCTGGCCGGCAAGGCCGCGGTGCGCGGTGAGCTGAGCGCCGCCAGCAGCGCCGAGCAGACCGGCGCCGGCATCCAGGACTGCACGCCCGAGGAGTTCGCCCGCTTCAATCGCCTCAACGCCGCCTACAAGGCGCGCTTCGGCTTCGTCTTCATCATGGCGGTGAAGGGCAGCAACCGACAGCAGATCCTCGCCGCCTTCGAGGAGCGCCTGAACAACACGCCCGAGCAGGAATTCGCTCGCGCCCTGGCCGAAATCGACAAGATCGCCCTGTTCCGCCTGCAGGCGCTGTAAGGATCCGAGATGAAAAAGTACGCCGCGCCCTTCGAGAAATACCTCAACCTCGCCGACGCCCGCCTCGGCACCCGCGCCATCCACGTCACCGACGACTGGTTCGCCGCCGTCGACCGGATGCTCCAGCCCGGCGAGCCGGTGTGGAGGGAAGGCGTCTACGACGACAACGGCAAGTGGATGGACGGCTGGGAGTCGCGGCGCAAGCGCTTCGAGGGTTACGACTACGCGGTGCTGCGCCTCGGCGTGCCGGGCATGATCAAGGGCGTGGACATCGACACCCGCCATTTCACCGGCAACTACCCACCGTCCGCCTCGCTGGAGGCCTGCTTCCTCGTCGAAGGCGATCCCGACGAGCATACCGAATGGGTCGAGGTGCTGCCGGCGGTGGAGCTTCAGGGCGATAGCCACCACTACCACGCCATCGCCGACCAGCGCCCCTGGAGCCACCTGCGCTTCAACATCTATCCGGACGGCGGCGTAGCGCGCCTGCGCGTCTATGGCATTCCGCACCGCGACTGGAGCGCGATCGGCGCCGACGAGTCGATCGACCTGGCCGCCGCGCTCAATGGCGGCCGCGCACTGGCCTGCTCCGACGAGCACTTCGGGCGCATGGGCAACCTGCTCAACCCGGGGCGCGGGGTGAACATGGGCGACGGCTGGGAAACCGCGCGCCGCCGCACGCCGGGCAACGACTGGGTGATCATCGCCCTGGGCCATCCCGGCAAGATCGAGCGGATCGTCGTCGACACCCTGCACTTCAAGGGCAACTACCCAGACAGCTGCTCGATCCAGGCGGCCTACGTGAAGGGCGGTACCGACAGCCAGATCGAGACCCAGAGCCTGTTCTGGCGCGAGCTGCTGCCAAGCCAGAAACTGCAGATGCATCAGGAACACGAGTTCGTCGAGGAGATCGCCAGGCTCGGGCCGATCACCCACGTGCGCCTGAACGTCTTCCCCGACGGCGGCGTCAGCCGGCTGCGGCTGTTCGGAAAGGTGGTGAAGTAAGGCACTTGTCAGTCCCCTCTCCCCGCCGGGGAGAGGGTCAGGGAGAGGGGCATGGACGCCTGAGCCCTCTCCCCACACCCCGGCGCTCTCCCCCAAGGGAGAGAGAAAAGCGAAGCGGAGCAAAGAAGCCCATGCGCACCCTGACCATTGAACCCCTGACCAAGGCCACCTTCGCCCCCTTCGGCGAGGTGATCGAAACCGAGGGTAGCGACTACTTCATGATCAACAACGGCTCGACCCGCCGCTACCACGCCCTGGCCAGGGTGCAGACCAGCACGCCCGAGGACCAGGCCATCGTCAGCATCTTCGTCGCCCGCACGCTGCCGATGCCGCTGACCATCCGCATGCTGGAGCGCCACCCGCTGGGCAGCCAGGCGTTCGTGCCGCTGCGCGGCAATCCCTTCCTGATCGTGGTGGCGCCGGCCGGCGAGGCCCCGGATCCGCAGCAAGTCCGGGCCTTCCTGAGCAACGGCCGCCAGGGGGTCAACTACCAGCGCGGAGTCTGGCACCACCCGGTGCTGGCGCTGGCGGACGACGACGAATTCCTGGTGATCGACCGCAGCGGCGCCGGCCCCAACTGCGACGAGCATTTCTTCGGAGAAAGCAAGCAACTGCTCCTTCGTCGTCCGTGACAGACAGGCCCGCTGCCGCGGGCCAGAGGTATTCCGCGTGGAAGCACACCTGACCGAATGGCTGAACCTCGCCATCCGCTGGATTCACATGATCGTCGGCATCGCCTGGATCGGCGCCTCCTTCTATTTCGTCTGGCTGGAGAACAACCTCGACCGGCGCAATCCCCGCGATGGACTCGCCGGCGATCTGTGGGCGATCCACGGCGGCGGCATCTATCACCTGGAAAAGTACAAGCTGGCCCCGCCGCGCATGCCGGAGAAGCTCCACTGGTTCAAGTGGGAGGCCTACAGTACCTGGCTGTCCGGCGTCGCCCTGCTCACGGCGGTCTACTACCTGAATCCCGGCCTCTACCTGCTCGCCCCCGACAGTACCCTTCACCCGGCGGCCGCAGTGGCCCTCGGCTTCGGCTCGCTGCTCGCCGGCTGGTTCGTCTACGACCGCCTGTGCGACTCGCCGCTGGGCCGCCGCCCGGCGCTGCTCGGCGCTGTGCTGTTCGCACTGATCGTCCTCGCCGCCTGGGGCTACAGCCAGGCGTTCGGCGGACGGGCCGCCTACATCCATACCGGCGCATTGATCGGCACCCTGATGGTCGGCAACGTATTCCGCATCATCATGCCGGCGCAGCGCGACCTGGTGAGCGCCATCGAGCAGGGCCGCGAGCCGGACCCACGCCTGCCTGCCAAGGGCCTGTTGCGCTCGCGGCACAACAACTACCTGACCCTGCCGGTGCTGTTCACCATGATCAGCAACCACTTCCCCAGCACCTACGGCAGCCCGTGGAACTGGGCGATCCTTGCCGCCCTCTCGGCGCTCGCCGTGCTGGTTCGTCACTACTTCAACACCCGCCACGCCAGCCAGCGCTTCGCCTGGGCGCTGCCGGCCGCGGCCCTGGGGCTGCTCTGCCTGGCCTTCGTCAGTGCGCCGCGGCAGACGCCCGCGCCGGCCGCCGACGCCGCGGTACAGGCCGGCCAGTTCGCCCGGATCGCCGCGGTGATCCAGGAGCGCTGCACGGTCTGCCACTCCGCCCGGCCAAGCAGCCCGCTGTTCGCCAGCGCGCCAGGCGGAGTGATGCTCGACAGCCCCGAGCAGATCCGCAGCCTGGCGCCGAAGATTCACGCCCAGACGGTGGCCAGCCAGCTCATGCCGCTCGGCAACGTCACCGGCATGACCCCGGAGGAGCGCGCGCTGATCGGCGCCTGGATCGCCGCAGGGGCGCGGATCGACTGAACCGGGCGCGCATTCATTGACCTCCGATGGTACTTCGCCCGCCGCCATGCCTCACAGTCTGCACTGGAGCTAGCCCATTTCAGCGCCGGCGCAATTGGCAATACCGCCAATGGCAGCGGCAGTGTCCCACTGCTAGCCTCCTAGACAGAGTCCGCCCTGCGTCGGACGAGATAAAAACAAAAACGGGGGTTCCCCATGAGCGAGCAAGGCGCCATTCCCCACGTCAGGTTGCTGATTGACGGCCGTTTCCTCGAGTCCACCAGCGGGCAGTGGCGCGACGTCGTCAACCCGGCCACCCAGCAACTCCTGGCCCACGTGCCCTTCGCCACCGAGGCGGAGCTGAATGCGGCGGTGGCCAGCGCCCGCGCGGCCTTCAAGACCTGGCGCAGAACGCCGATCTCTGCCCGCGCCAGGATCTTCCTGAAATACCAGCAACTGATCCGCGAGCACCTCGAGGAGCTGGCGGCGATCCTCACCGCCGAGCAGGGCAAGACCCTGGCCGACGCAGAGGGCGACGTGCTGCGCGGCCTGGAGGTGGTCGAACACGCCGCCGGCATCGGCAACCTGCAGCTCGGCGAGCTGGCCAACAACGTGGCCGTCGGCGTCGACACCTATACCCTGTTACAACCGCTTGGCGTCTGCGCCGGCATCACGCCCTTCAACTTCCCGGCGATGATCCCGCTGTGGATGTTCCCGATGGCCATCGCCTGCGGCAACACCTTCGTCCTCAAGCCTTCCGAACAGGACCCGATGGTCGCCATGCGCCTGGCCGAACTGGCCCTGGAGGCCGGCGTGCCGCCAGGCGTGCTCAACGTGGTCCACGGCGGCGCCGAAGTAGTCGACCGGCTCTGCGGCCACCCGGACATCAAGGCCGTCTCCTTCGTCGGCTCAACCCGCGTCGGCACCCAGGTCTACCGGCGCGCCAGCCAGGCCGGCAAACGCGTGCAGTGCATGATGGGCGCGAAGAACCACGCCATCGTCCTGCCCGACGCGCACCACGAACAGACCCTCGCCAGCCTCACCGGCGCCGCCTTCGGCGCGGCCGGGCAGCGCTGCATGGCGGTGTCGGTGGCGATCCTGGTGGGCGAGGCACACCAGTGGCTGCCGGAGCTGGTGGCGAAGGCCGCGGGCCTCCGGGTCAACGCTGGCGTCGAGCCCGGCACCGACCTCGGCCCGCTGATCTCCCGCCCTGCCCTGGAGCGGGTCTGCGGCCTGATCGAGCGCGGCGTGCGGGAAGGTGCCCTGCTGGAGCTGGACGGCCGCCACCCGCGGGTGCCCGGCTATCCGCAGGGCAACTTCGTCGGCCCGACCGTCTTCTCCGGGGTGACCGCGGAGATGACCATCTACCGCGAGGAGATCTTCGGCCCGGTGCTCTGCGTGATGCAGGCCGAGGATCTCGACGAGGCCATCGCCATCGTCAATGCCAACCCCCACGGCAACGGCACCGCCCTGTTCACCCGCTCCGGCGCCGCCGCCCGGCACTTCCAGGAAGAGATCGACGTCGGTCAGGTGGGCATCAACGTGCCCATCCCGGTACCGGTGCCGATCTTCTCCTTCACCGGCTCGCGGGCCTCCAAGCTCGGCGACCTCGGTCCCTACGGCAAGCAGATCGTGCAGTTCTACACCCAGACCAAGACCGTCACCCAGCGCTGGTTCGACGAGGGCGAAGTCGGCGGTCCGGTGAACACCACCATCAGCCTCAAGTGAGCCGAGGAGGAAATCGTCATGCACATCGGTTTCATCGGACTCGGCAACATGGGGGCGCCGATGGCGCACAACCTGCTCAAGGCCGGCCACCGGCTGAGCGTCTGCGATCTCTCCGAAGCAGCCGTTGCCGCCCTGACCGAAGCCGGCGCGAGCGCCTGCGACTCGCCCGCCGCCGTGGCGCGCAGCGAGGCCGACCCGATCATCACCATGCTGCCCGCCGCCGTCCAGGTGAAAACAGTCTACCTGGGCGAAGGCAGCCTGCTCGACCAGGTTCGCCCGGGCACCCTGCTGATCGACAGCTCCACCATCGACCCGCTGAGCGCCCGCGAAGTCGCCGCCGCCGCCCGCACGCACGGCAACCCCATGCTCGATGCGCCGGTCTCCGGCGGTACCGCCGGCGCCGCGGCCGGCACCCTGACCTTCATGGTCGGCGGCGCCGCGGAGGATTTCGAGCGGGCCCGACCGATCCTCGCCGCCATGGGCCGTAACATCGTCCACTGCGGCGACGCCGGCAACGGCCAGGTGGCCAAGGTCGCCAACAACCTGCTGCTCGGCATCTCCATGATCGGCGCCGCCGAGGCCATGAGCCTGGGCGTGGCACTGGGCATGGACGCCAGGGTGTTGGCCGGCGTGATCAACAGCTCGAGCGGCCGCTGCTGGAGCTCCGACACCTACAACCCCTTCCCCGGCGTACTGGACGACGTCCCCGCCACGCGCGGCTACAGCGGCGGCTTTCGCAGCGACCTGATGCTCAAGGACCTTGGCCTGGCCAGCGAGGCCGCCCGCCAGGTCGGCCAGCCGGTACTCCTCGGCGCTCTCGCCCAGCAGCTCTACCAAGTCTTCGTCGTCCAGGGCAACGCAGCCCTGGACTTCTCCGCGATTATCCACCTCTACAACAAGGACGATCATATATGACGCAACTTTCCGACTGTCCCGTACTGGTTACGGAGAGCAACCGCATCGGCCACCTGACCCTGAATCGCCCGGCCAGCCTCAACACCCTCACCCTGTCCATGGTCTGCGCCCTGCACCGCCAGCTCGAAGCCTGGGCGGCGGACCCGACGATCCTTGCCGTGGTGCTGCGCGGCGCCGGCGAGAAGGCTTTCTGTGCCGGCGGCGACATGCGCGCGCTGTACGACAGCTTCCAGGCCGAGGACGGCCGCTACCTGTCGTTCTTCAAAGAAGAATACGCTCTCGACAACTACCTTCACTGCTACCCCAAGCCAGTGCTGGCGCTGATGAACGGCTTTGTCCTCGGCGGCGGCATGGGTCTGGTCCAGGGCAGCGTGCTGCGGGTTATCAGCGAGCGGACCCGGATGGGCATGCCGGAAGTCGGCATCGGCTACTTCCCGGACGTCGGCAGCAGCTACTTCCTCTCCCGCCTGCCCGGCGCCCTGGGCCTCTACCTGGGCGTCACCGGGGTACATCTCTCCCCCGCCGACGCCCTCTACGCCGGCCTGGCCGACTGGTGTTTGCCCAGCGAGGGCTTCGCCGAACTGGAGCGCAGCCTCGACACGCTGAGCTGGGATGTGCACCCGCGCCAGGCGCTGGGCAACCTGCTGGCCACCTTCGGCAAGCGGCATCTGCCGGGCGCGGAGCTCAAAAAGCTGCATCCGGCCATCGAAACCCACTTCTCCCTGCCGGACATCCCGACCATCCGCGCCTCGCTGCTTGCCGAACACCGCCCGGAATACCGCGCATGGGCCGAGGAAACCGTCCGACTGCTGGACAACCGCTCGCCGCTGGCCCTCTGCGTGACCCTGGAACTGCTGCAGCGCGGCCGCCACCTGTCCCTCGACGACTGCTTCGCCCTGGAACTGCACTTGGACCGCCAATGGTTCGCCCAGGGCGACATCATGGAAGGCGTGCGGGCGCTGCTGCTCGACAAGGACAAGTCCCCCCGCTGGAACCCGCCGACCCTCGCCGAAGTCAGGCCCGAACGGATCCAGGCCTTCTTTACCGACTTCAGGCCCGGTGAGGAGCGGGTGGGTCGGGCGATGTGAGGGGAGCTCCTGGCCAATCCCCTTGGCTTGAATCCCCCTCACCCCCCTTTTTTCAGAGGGGGAATGGGGTCCGATGTGGTACTGAGGATCACCCACAGCCCCAACGACAGCCCCAACGCCTGCAGCCGTTCGCTACGCTCCCAGGCACGAACCTGTGCGGCCGGCTCGTCGTGTAGTGCCAAGGAAAAACGGCCCGGTCGAGAACCGGGCCGGCTGGTTTTCACTGAGTGATGGTTTCGCTGGAAGTAGCGGCTTCGACGGGCTGGGGTTTGCCGGTGCCGAGCAGGGTGCTCTCGGCCACATGCTCCGCGCTGTCGCCGAGCAGCAGGCCGACGCCGGCACCGATCAGCAGGCCGATCGGACCGCCGATGGCGCCGATCATCATGCCATTCATGCCGCCCAGCGACTTGCCGGTGGTTTGTTCTTCAGGCTCGTCGCTGGCCTTGGCGAGAGGCACGCCGTCAATGGCCAACAGGCTGAGGGTCAGAGCTAGGACGCCGGGCGTTTTCATGATGGCGGTTCCCTCCGAGGAACGTTTCACTGGTCTTTGCCATTGCCACTGTCCGCAGATCACCTGGGGGCTGCACAGCGCGTAAGCATCGCGGCATCCGGAATGCCGGGGTCCCTTGCAGCGGAACACGGCAATGGCAAAACAATGTCGATTGAAAAACTGATGGATTGATTCCCTCCCTGGCCCGAAGCGGGAATCCGGGCACACTCATGTCCGGGGTCGTCCTTGCATCCATGGCATTTTGCCAGCCAGTTCCGCACCAACCGATGATTTGGGACAAGCTCCAGGCGGCTGGCTGCCCCCGAGCTTGACCTTGCCACTACCAGAAGCTCTAAGGTGGCCGGCAACCGAGATTTTCATCGCCGGCATTTCCAAGGAGGCCCACATGGATTTAGCAACCAGCGCCCGCCGTCCGAACGAGGGTGCGCATCTGAGCCTGACGGTCGAGGGCATGACCTGCGCCTCCTGCGTCGGTCGGGTCGAGCGCGCCCTGAACAAGGTGTCCGGCGTGACGGGCGCCAGCGTCAACCTGGCCAGCGAGCGGGCGGAGGTCGCCTTCGAAAGCATCCCCGACGTCACCGCTGCCATCACCGCGGTGCACAAGGCCGGCTACCAAGTCGCCGAAGACACCGTCGAGCTGAGCATTTCCGGCATGACCTGCGCCTCCTGCGTCGGCCGCGTCGAGCGCGCACTGCACAAGGTGCCCGGGGTGACCGCTGCCAGCGTCAACCTGGCCAGCGAGCGCGCCCAGGTGCGCGTGCTGCGGGGCATGCAGACTGCTGCACTGATCGCCGCCATCGAACGCGCCGGCTACGCGGCCAAGCCGCTGGCAGCCGCCGGCGACCTGCTCGATGCCGAGGAGGCGCGGCGCGGCGCCGAACTGGCCTCGCTCAGGCGCGCCCTGGCCCTGGCCGCCGTCTTCACCCTGCCGGTGTTCCTGCTGGAGATGGGCGCGCACCTGATCCCTGCCCTGCACCACCTGATCCTGCAGACGCTGGGCCAGCAGGCCAACTGGGTCCTGCAGTTCGTCCTGACCACACTGGTGCTGTTCGGCCCCGGCCTGCGCTTCTTCCAGAAGGGCATGCCGGCCCTCTTGCGCGCCGCGCCGGACATGAACTCGCTGGTGGCGGTCGGCACCAGCGCCGCCTACCTGTTCTCCCTGGTCGCCACCTTCGCCCCCGGCCTGCTGCCGGCCGGCACCGTGCATGTCTACTACGAGGCGGCGTCGGTGATCGTCACCCTGATCCTGCTCGGCCGCTTCCTCGAAGCCCGCGCCAAGGGCCGCACCTCGGAAGCCATCAAGCGCCTGATCGGCCTGCAGGCGAAGACTGCCCGCGTGCGCCGCGACAATCGGGCGCAGGAAGTAGCCATCGATGCGCTGCGCATCGGCGACCTGCTCGAAATACGCCCCGGCGAGCGCGTACCGGTGGACGGCGAGGTGATCGAAGGCACCAGCTTCGTCGACGAGTCGATGATCACCGGCGAACCGGTGCCGGTGGAAAAGACCGTCGGTTCCGAGGTGGTCGGCGGCACCATCAACCAGAACGGCGCGCTGACCTTGCGCTCCACCCGCATCGGCGGCGACACCGTGCTGGCGCAGATCATCCGAATGGTCGAGCAGGCCCAGGGTGCCAAGCTGCCGATCCAGGCGCTGGTCGACCGCGTCACCCTGTGGTTCGTCCCGGCGGTTATGCTCGCCGCGCTGCTCACCTTCCTCGTCTGGATGCTATTCGGCCCGCAGCCGGCACTGACCTTCGCCCTGGTCAACGCAGTGGCCGTGCTGATCATCGCCTGCCCCTGCGCCATGGGCCTGGCCACACCCACCTCGATCATGGTCGGCACCGGCCGCGCTGCCGAGCTGGGCGTGCTGTTCCGCAAGGGCGAGGCCCTGCAGTTGCTCAAGGACGCCCGGGTCGTGGCGCTGGACAAGACCGGCACCCTGACCCGCGGCAAACCCGAGCTGACCGACCTGATCCTTGCGCCCGGCTTTGAACGCAGCGTGGTGCTGGGCAAGGTCGCTGCCGTCGAAGACCGCTCCGAACACCCCATCGCCCGCGCCATCGTCGGCGCGGCACAGGCCGAAGGCCTTGCCCTCGGCCTGCTGGAAAACTTCGAATCGGTCACCGGCTACGGCGTGCGCGCCACGGTGGACGATGCGCGGGTGGAAATCGGCGCCGACCGCTTCATGGCGCAGCTCGACCTCGACGTCGGTATCTTCGCCAGCGATGCCCAACGCCTCGGCGACGAGGCCAAGACCCCGCTGTACGCCGCCATCAACGGCCGGCTGGCGGCCATGCTCGCGGTGGCCGACCCGCTCAAGGAAGGCACCCCGGCAGCGATCCGCGCCCTGCATGAACTGGGCCTCAAGGTGGCGATGATCACCGGCGACAACCGCCGCACCGGCGAGGCTATCGCCCGTCAGCTCGGCATCGACGAGGTGGTGGCCGAGGTGCTGCCGGACGGCAAGGTCGCAGCGGTCAAGCGCCTCAAGGTCCAGCATGGCCGCCTCGCCTACGTCGGCGACGGCATCAATGATGCCCCGGCGCTGGCCGCGGCGGATGTCGGCCTGGCCATCGGCAGCGGCACCGACATCGCCATCGAGGCCGCCGACGTGGTGCTGATGTCCGGCAGCCTGGGCGGCGTGCCCAGCGCCATCGCCCTGTCCAAGGCAACGCTGGACAACATCCGGCAGAACCTGTTCTGGGCCTTCGCCTACAACACCGCGCTGATCCCGCTGGCCGCCGGTGTGCTCTATCCGGTCAACGGCATGCTGCTCTCGCCGATCTTCGCCGCCGGTGCCATGGCCCTGTCCAGCGTGTTTGTGCTCAGCAACGCGCTGCGCCTGAAGCGTTTTCGGCCGGCGCTGCGCCGGCCGGACGCCACGACCGCACGGCAAGGCTGAACAGGGAGAACAAGAATCCCGGCGGCGCAGCCGGGGGATGGCCTTCAGCGCCGTGTCGCCAGGCGCTGCACGGTACTCACCAGCAGATCGATCTCCTCGAAGGTGTTGTAGAACGCCAGTGACGGCCGCACCGTGGTCCCCATGCCGAACCGGCGCAGGATCGGCTGCGCGCAATGGTGGCCGGAGCGCACGGCGATGCCCTCGCGGTTGAGGGCGGCGCCGACCTCCTCGGTGCGGTAGCCCTGCAGCACGAAGGACAGCACGCTGGCCTTGTTCGCCGCGGTGCCGATCAGCCGCTGCCCGGGGATCGCCGAGAGGCCTCGGGCGAGCCGAGGTCCAGGCCATCGGCGACATCCGCCGGCGCCGCCCCTCTGAATAGCCCAGACAAGCTTGTCACTTCGGCTTATCAAGCCGGCTCGCGTGAAGATATCAGCCAGCCAGCCCGACGAAGAGGCTCGTCTACAGGCAATGCGACAGAACGCCGAGGAGCAGGATTACAATGTGTAATCATCGCAAAAGATACCCAGGAAACTTCAGGATGATGCTCGCCCGGCAAGGAAGGCCACCCCGTCCCTCCGCACGCACCCGCTCCCCAACCAAGCCGACAGCCCGACAGTGACAGACCGCCCCGTCTGCTCCGCACGGATCGCCATGCGCGCAATCCGGGCCACGCACGGCAATCCCTCGAACAACCTCCGCCATCCGGCGGATGAAGCGGTCAACCGAACAGGAACCCATGGATGCCTGAACAACGCTTACTCGCCTCCAGCCGCGTAGCGCTCGCCGCCTACCTGCACGATCTCGGCAAGTTCGCCGAGCGCGCGCGCCTGCCCGTCTCCGACGAGACACTGGACACCCACAAGCAGCTCTACTGCCCGTACCGGGACAATGCCGGCCACAAGTGCTACACCCATGTGCACGCCGCCTACAGTGCCCTGGCCTTCGACCTGATCGAACGCCACCTGCCAGCGCTCAAGGGGCAGGACTTCAGCCCCTTCGCCGCCGTCAACCGGCCCGGTGCGGAGGACTCGCTAATCAACGCGGCCGCCGCCCACCACAGGCCGGAGAGCTTCCTGCAGTGGATCGTCGCCACCGCCGACCGGGTGGCTTCAGGCTTCGAGCGCGAGGCCTTCGAGCGCTACAACAACGCCGAGGACATCACCGACACCGGGCGCAACCACTACCAGGCCCGCCAGCTCAACCTGCTCGAAGGCATCCGCCTGAATGGCGAACATCCGGCCAGCTCCGCCGCCTTCGCCTTCCGCCAGCCCCTGCGCCCGCTCTCGCCCGCCGGGCTGTTCCCGCAGCGCAGGGAGGTCTGCGAAAGCGACGACAACGGCCTCGCCCAGGCCGAATACGCCCGTCTCTGGGACAACTTCCTGAGCGCCCTGGAGCAGATCCCGGCCAGCCACCGGGAAAGCCTGCCGCTCTGGCTCGACCACTTCGACAGCCTCTGGCAGACCTTCACCCACGCCATTCCCTCGGCCACGGTGAAGGGCACCCGCCCGGACGTCTCGCTGTACGACCACTCGCGCACCACCGCCGCCCTGGCCACCGCCCTGTGGCGCTACCACGCCGATCACGACCACAATCGCAGCGCGGCCCGCGACGGCATGCGCAGCCGCGCCGACTGGGACGAGGAAAAACTCCTGCTGATCCAGGGCGACTTCTTCGGCATCCAGGCCTTCGTCTTCGCCAGCGGCAGCCAGACCAGCAAGAACGCCGCGCGCCTGCTGCGCGGCCGCTCGCTGTACGTCTCGTTGATCGCCGAGTGCGCCGCCCTACGCGTGCTGGAGGCGCTGGACCTGCCAAGCACCTCGCAGATCCTCAACGCCGCCGGCAAATTCCTCCTCGTCGCGCCCAACACGCCGGAAACCCTCGCTAGCCTGCAGCGACTGCAGCAGGAGATCGACGCCTGGTTCCTCGAACACAGCTATGGCCAGTCCGGCCTCGGCCTGGCCTGGACGGCGGCCAGCTGCAACCAGTTCGTCACCCGCGGCCGCGAGGGCGGCTTCCGCGACCTCATGGCCCGCCTGTTCGCCCAGCTCGAACGGGCCAAGCACCGGGCCTTCGGCCTGTGCGGCGAGACTCCGGAACCGGCGGTGTTCACCGACTACCTGGCGAAGGTGGGGGAAGCCGGTGGCGTGTGTGACATCACCGGCTGGGGGCCGGCTGACCAGCAGGACGGCGACTTGCAACTCAGCGCCCTGGCCGCCGACCAGATCGCCATCGGCCGGCTGATCGCCGGCAAGCGCGAGCGCCTGGCGCTGACCCGCGAGCCGCTCTCCGACGGCGAGAACAGCCTCAGGGTGCCGCTGTTCGGCTACCGCCTGCACTTCACCGCCCACGAGGAAGCCAGTGGCCGTTTCGGACAGGAGGCGCGCAGCGGCAACCTGCGCCGGCTGTTCGACTTCTCCCTGCCGGCCAGCGCCGATGCCCCGCTGTGGAACGGCTACGCCCGTCGCGCCATCAACGGCTACGTGGCCCAGTTCGCCGCCGACGCCGACATGGGGCGTTACGGCGAACGAGCCCTGCCGGAGCCGGCGGAGTCCGGTCGGCTCAAGGAGTTCGACCACCTGGCCTGTGGAGACCGCCGACCGCTGCCGAACGGCAAATGGGCCGGCATCGAAGGGCTCGGCATCCTCAAGGGCGATGTCGACAACCTCGGCACGATCTTCCAGAGGGGCCTTGCCTCGCCCACCTTCGCCCGCATGGCGGCCCTCTCGCGGCAGGTCAACGCCTTCTTCTCCACCTGGCTGCCCTGGCTGTGCCGCAGCGAATTCCCCGACACCTACACGGTATTCGCCGGCGGCGACGACTTCTTCCTGATCGGCCCCTGGCACAGCCTGATGCGCCTGGCCGAACGCCTGCAGGAAAGCTTCGCCGACTACGTGGCGCACAACCCCGGACTGCACTTCTCGGTCGGCCTGTGCGTGTGCAAGCCAGGTCTGCCGGTGCCACAGCTGGCGCGCATGGCCGAGCAGGCGCTGGAGGAAGCCAAGGCCCGCTCAGGCAAGAATGCCGTGCATTGCTTCGAGCAGACCCTCGACTGGCCGGCCTACCGCGCCCTGCTGCAGGCGGCGGACGAGCTGGATGTCCTGCGCGAGCGCAGCGCGCTGCCCACCGCCTACCTCTACGACCTGCTCGGCCTCGCCGACCTGGCCAGCGACCACCGTCACATCGAGCACGGCCTGTGGCGCTCGCGTCTTTCCTATCGCACCTGGCGCCTGCTGCAGGGCAACCGCCAGCTCGATCGCACCGAGCGCCAGGCGCTGTTCCTCCTGCTGATCGAGCGACTCGGCGAAAACGGCATCGGCCGCTTTCAGGGCGCCTACCGCGTGGCGCTCACCACCCACCTCTATCTCAACCGCGAATAAGCACAAGGAGCCCCGTTCATGAGCTACCAAGGCAATCACCGCAACAACGGCCAGGGCGGTCCGTGCGCCCCGCAAGGCCCGGACATCGAGCTGCGCGGCATCGACCTCAAGACCCCCTCGGTCAGCCTGTTCGACGCCGACGCCGAACGGATCGCGAAGAAAATCGCCCAGCCCCAGCAGCGCGAGGCCAACAAGGCCAGCCAACTGCGCGGTTTCTATGACGAAATCGTCATGTGGGAGCAGCGCGCCCGGCGCATGAGCACCGACGAGTTCGCCCAGCACCTGCCGCTAATCCGCATGCTCAACGCCAAGGTGGCCTACGCCAAGGGCCGCAAGCTGGTCGACGACAACTTCTTCGAACTGATGCGCCACTGCCTCGGCCAGGTCAACGACTACCGGAGCCTGCGCCACTGCAAGCTGTTCTTCGAGGCCTTCATGGGCTTCTTCAAGGTCTACGGCGACAACAAATAAGCGCCCACCGCACGGAACAAGGAATCCCCCATGCAACTGAACGACATCCGCACCCTGCAAGGCAGCCTGGAACTGGTCAGCGGCCTGCACATCGGCGCCGGCAACCAGGAGATGCACATCGGCGGCCTGGACAACCCGGTGATCAAGCATCCCTACACCCAGGAGCCCTACATCCCCGGCTCCAGCCTCAAGGGGCGCATGCGCAGCCTGCTGGAATGGCGTGCCGGGGTGGTCGGCGAGTGCCAGGGCAAGCCGGTCTCGGCCAGGGCCCTGCGCGAGCTGCAGGGCGCCAAACTAGCCGCCGCCGGGCAGATCGCCTGCCTCTTCGGCCTTTCCGGCGACGCCGACGACGGCACCACCGCGCGCCTCGGCCCGACCCGCCTGTCCTTCTGGGATTGCGCCCTGGCCCGCGACTGGCTCAGCGAACGTCAGCCCGGCGAACTGCTCACCGAAACCAAGAGCGAGAACCTGATCGACCGCATCCGCGGCGTGGCCGAGCACCCGCGGCAGACCGAGCGCGTCCCGGCCGGCGCGCGCTTCGACTTCCGCCTCACCGTCAAGCAGCTGGACGGCGATTCCGCCGAACTGCTCGATGTGGTCCTGGCCGGCCTCAAGCTGCTCGAACTGGACGGCATCGGCGGCTCCAGCTCGCGCGGCTACGGCAAGATCCGCTTCGCCGGCCTGCACCTCGACGGCGAAGACATTCAGACCCGCTTCGACGCCACCCAGCCCTTCGCCTGAGGACACCGGCATGCGCCACCGCCTGTACCGCATCCGCATCCGGCCGCTGACCGCCTTCGCCACCCCGCTGCGCGGCGACACCCTGTTCGGCCAGAGCTGCTGGACCCTGCGCCACGCCCTCGGCGAGGCGGCGCTCGGCGAACTGCTGCACGGCTATACCGAGGGCCGGCCCTTCCTGGTGCTGTCCGACGCCTTTCCTGCCGGCTACCTGCCGCGCCCGGAGGTGCCGCTCGGCCTGCTCGGCTACGACCTCGGCGACCCCGAGCAACGCAAGAAGATCAAGGCCCAGCGCTGGATCGACCAGGCCGCTCTCGCCCGGCCGCTGCACGACTGGCATCGCTTCGCCGGCAGCGACCGCGACATCGCCCGCCTGATCGGCCGCGACGACGCCGAACGCAGCCAGCCGCTCAGCCTGCGGCAGGCCCGCGGCCACAACAGCCTGAACCGCCTGACCGGTACCACCGGCAAGGGCGACGGCTTCGCGCCCTACGAGCGCGAACTGATCTGGCATCACCCAGCCCTGGAGGTGGAGCTGTACGCCTGCTGCGACGAACGCCTGGACGAAACCGCCCTCGCCGACCTGCTGACCCGCCTCGGCAGCCACGGCTACGGCAAGGACGCCAGCGCCGGGCTCGGCAAGTTCGTCGTCGCCGCGCTGCAGGAACACGCCTGGCCGCACCCCGCCGCCGCCAACGCCTGGCTGACCCTGGCGCCCTGCGCGCCCCAGGGCGGCGCCTGGCAAACCGAACACTGCTACTACCGCCCCCACGTGCGCTTCGGCCGCCACGGCGACCAGGCCGTGCAGGCTGGCAGCCCCTACAAGAACCCCTTGCTGCTGGCCGACAGCGCCGCCCTGCTCACTCCAGCCACGCCACCCGCCGACCAGGTGTTCTGCGGCCAGGGCCTGAGCGGCCTGTCCCTGACCATCGCCGGCACCGTGCACCAGGGCTACGCCCCGGTGGTCGCGGTCGCCCTGGACACCGGAGCCCGTCCATGAAGCCCCCCTTCCAGCACATCCCCTGCCGCCTCAGCACCCTGAGCCCGCTGCACCTGGGCTGCGGCGAGGACTACCAGCCCACCGGCTACGTGATCCGCGACGGCTACCTGCACGCCTTCGCCGATCACCAACTGATCCGCGCCCTCGGCGCCGCCGGCGTCAACAAGCTGGCGCAACTGGCAGCCAAGGGCGACGACGAATCCCTGCGCGCCATCCAGCGGGAAATCCACCAGCAGACCGAGCGCCTGGTCCCCCTCGCCAGCCACAGCGTCTGGGTCCAGCCGGGCATCGCCAACCTCTACGACAGCCGCGTCGGCCAGGTCGCCCAGCGCGAGCAGGGCGGTCGCAAGAGCCACAACCAGCTGGAAATCCGCCGCACCTTCCATACCCCCTTCGACCAGCAGCCGGTGATTCCCGGCAGCGCCGTCAAGGGCGCCATCCGCACCGCCTGGCTGGACCAGCTCAACGACGGTGCCAAGGCCCAGCCCCAGGAAAAGGCCGGCGATCTGCAAAAGCGTCTGCTCGACTACCGCCAGGTCGACGAAGACCCCTTCTACCTGCTCAAGGTCAGCGACGCTGCCTACCGCCACGAACTGCCGGCCGGCGAGATCTGGTACTCGGTCAGCCGCAAGCGCAATCCGCAGCCGGAGCGCCAGCCGGCCGCCATCTACAATCAGCTCGAATGCATCGGCGCCGCCCGCCTGCATGCCTTCGAACTGGACCTGCGCCTGCTCGACGGCAGCCTGCGCCAGACCAGCCGGCGCGTACCGCAGACCCTGGCCGAGCTGGCCACCAGCTGCAACCGCTACTACCTGCCACGGCTGCGCCGCGAGCTGTACCAGCTCGGCGAACAGCGGGACTACCTCGACCGGCAGTGGTGCAAGACCATGGGCCGCCTGCTCGACGGCGAACTCGGCGCAGCCCTGGAAGGCAACCGCGCCATCCTCCTGCGCCTCGGCAGGCACAGCGGCGCCGAGGACAAGACCCTCGACGGCTTGCGCCAGATCAAGATCCTCACCGGCAAGAAGGACGGCCGCATGACCTCGGAAAACCGTGCCAACACCACCGAAATCCGCCTGGCCGCCGCCGACAAAAACCAGCAGCAGGGCCTGCTGCCCTTCGGCTGGGTGCTGCTGGAGTTCGCCGACGCGCCGTTGCCGCAGACCCATGCCGCCCTCGACGAACTGGCCGCGCCCGCCCGCCAGCGCGCTGCCGGCCTGCAACGCTGGCAGCAGCTGCGCGAACAGGCCCGCCTTGAAGCCGAACGCAGCATCGCCGAGGCCCGCGAACGCGAAGCCGCCCGCGCCGCCGAACGCGAAGCCGAAGTCCGCCGCGCCGAAGCGCTGGCGCAACTCAGCGACGAACAGCGGCGCATCGCCGGGCTGGCCGAACGACTGGCCGGCGACCAGGCCAGCCGCGGCAAGGGCCTCGGCAGCCCGCTCGGCCAGGAGCTGCGCGAAACCATACTGGCCGCCGAAAACTGGAGCACGCCGGACAAGTCCGCCCTGCGCGACCTGCTCGGCCACTGCTTCGAGCACCTCGGCGTCGACCGCCGCAAGAACGCCAAGGTCAAGGAGCTCTGGCAGAGACTGGGAGAAAGCGCATGAGCCTGCCCGTTGCCCGCTACCGCTTCCGCGTCCGAGTGCTCGACGCCCTGCGCCTGCCCGACTACGCCGGCTCGCTGCTGCGCGGCGCCTTCGGTCATGCCCTGCGGCGCATCGCCTGCATGACCCGCCTGAACGACTGCAACCAGTGCCCGCTGCAGGCCACCTGTCCCTACCCGCTGATCTTCGAAGCGCCCGCCCCGAGCGAACGCCACAGCCTGCTGCTCACCCGCGCGCCCAATCCCTACGTCATCGAGCCGCCGGCTCCCGGCGCGCGGGTTCTGGAAGGCGGGGAAAGCTTCGAGTTCGCCATGATCCTCATCGGCCAGGCGCTCGGGCAGCTGCCGCTGATCGCCCTCGCCTGGGAAAGCGCTCTCGCCCAAGGACTCGGCAAGGCACGCAGCCGCTGCCTGCTGCTCGAAGTGCACTGCGAGGACGACCCCGAGCCGGTCTACCGCGCCGGCCACAACCAGCTGCGCGAGCACCGCCCGCAGCCGCTGCCGCCGCCGGCCGCCGGCCGGCACCTGCGCCTGCAGCTGCTTACCCCGCTGCGCCTGCAGAAGGACGGCCAGCGTGTCGGCCGCCGCGAGCTGGACGCCCGCACCCTGCTCGTCGCCCTGGCCCGCCGCGAACAGGCCCTGCGCGACCTGCACCAGCCCGATCAGCCGCGCATCGACTTCCCGGCCCTCGTCGAACGCGCCGCGCACATCGAGCTGCAGAGCGAGCTGCGCTGGTTCGACTGGACCCGCTACTCCAACCGCCAGCAGCAGGAAATGACCCTCGGCGGCCTACTCGGCGAGCTGCGCCTGTCCGGCGAACTGGACGAGCTGTTACCCTTGCTGCACCTCGGCCAGTGGCTGCACCTGGGCAAGAACGCCACCTTCGGCCTCGGCCACTATCGGATACAGGCGGCTTGAATGGATATTCATCTGTGCATCGTCACCGGCCAACCGCTGGCCAACCTGATTCCGCTCCTGCAGGAACGGCCCGAGCGCGTCGTCCTGCTGGTCTCCGCGCCCATGCGCGCCGAGGCCGGGCGCTTCGCCCGCGCTCTTCAGCAGGCCGGGTGGAAAATCGACGACATCGAACGCATCGACGGCCTGCCGGAAAACGGCTACGACGCTCTGCGCCTGTTCGCCATGGAAGTCGAGGAAGGCCTGCGCAGCCGCCATCCCCTGGCACGCCTGCACTACAACGCCACCGGCGGCAACAAGCTCATGGCCCTGGCCTTCTTCGACGTCTTCGCCCACGGCGGCCAGCGCATCTACTACACCGACACCCGCCACCAGCGCCTCGAACAACTGCACCCCGCCGGCGAACGCGAGCAGCCGATGCACAGCGTTCTCGACCTCACCCTCTGCCTCAAGGCCGAAGGCAAGACCCTGCGCCAGCGTCTGGACCGGGATGAGCACTGGCTGGAACAGGCCCGGCAGCGCAAGCCGCTCAGCCGTCTGCTCGGTGAAAATGCCGAAGAGCTGGCCGGCCTGATCGGCCAGTTCAACCGGCAACTGGCCGACGAACGCCAGTCCATCCCCGTGCTGCAACTGGCCCATGCGCCGCGCGGCCTCTGGCGGGAGGCCCTGCTCCAGGCCGAAAGGCTCGATCTGCTGCAGAGCGAACATGGCGACGACTGCCGCTTCCGCCCGAGCGGCGAAAGCGCCCGGCGCTACCTGACCGGCGGCTGGCTGGAAGAGTTCGTCTGGCACGGCGCCCGCGACCAGGGTGCCGAAGAAGTGGCCATCGGCCTGCAATTCACCGATGACAGCGCCCCAGGCGCCGACCTTCGCAACGAGATGGACGTCGCCATCCTGCACCACAACCGCCTGCTGCTGATCGAATGCAAGTCGGGCGCCCTCGGCAACAACGACCAGCGCGACGCGGAGATCATCTACAAACTGGACAGCCTGGCCACCCAGGCCGGCGGCGCCCTTGGCGAACGCCTGCTGGTCAGCGCCCAGCCGCTGCACCACGAAACCCGCGCCGGCCGCAAGGTGGACACCCGCGCCCGTGCCGGCAGCCACGCCATCCGTACCTGCGAGGCCGCCCAGCTCAGGGAACTGCGCCACTGGCTGCGCACCTGGCTGGCCGAAGGCAGCTGGCCAGCAACCGCCCAGGACCCGATCAAAAAATGAGCAACTTTCCAAAACCCGGAACTTCCGCCAACCCCATCTGCAACCTATTGATTTGGAAGGCGAAAATCGACGAGACTGTTTGAACTGAGCCCTGATTGATAAGGGATTAAGACGCTGTCTCAGGCTCCGGCATCACTGCTCCGATAGTTTGAACTGAGCCCTGATTGATAAGGGATTAAGACTTCGACGTTGTTCATCAGTCTTCTCCTTGGTGGCGTTTGAACTGAGCCCTGATTGATAAGGGATTAAGACTCCGGCACGATCTGCGCATTCTCCGCGAACAGCGGTTTGAACTGAGCCCTGATTGATAAGGGATTAAGACTTGTCTAGCAGGTAGCAGGCAAACACAGCCGCGCCGTTTGAACTGAGCCCTGATTGATAAGGGATTAAGACCAGATGCTCCAAGCCCATTCGCCAACCACGATGGTTTGAACCGAGCCCTGATTGATAAGGGATTTAGACAACTCAGGTTCCCGTCGCAGTCGCGCTTCAGGGTCAGTTTGAACCGAGCCCTGACTGATAAGGGATACCTCACCCATCCACGAAACGACCTCCCTCCGCCCCGCCTGACAAGCTTGTCACCAGACTCTCGCCATCCCCGCGCTGGCATGCTCTCCGCAAATGCCACGGAGCCACCGCCATGAGCCAGCGCCAGTTGTTCATCGCCGCCTACGACATCCGCGAACCCAGGCGTCTGCGTCGCTGCCTGCACATCCTCAAGGACTACGCCTGCGGCGGGCAGAAGTCGGTGTTCGAGTGCTACCTGAGCACCGCCGAGCGCCACGAGTTGCTCGAACGCATGGCCGGCACCATGGATCTGGACGAGGACCGCTTCCTCATCGCGCCACTGCCGGCCGAAGCCAGCGTCTACACGCTCGGCATCGCCGTGCCGCCCAGCGATCCCGAGTTCTATTACGTCGGCTGACCAGCCGCCAACGGAGGGCCAGCATGCGCCAGCTCTACATCGACCGCCGCGACACCCGCCTAGAGGTGGAAGCCGGGCGCCTGCTCATCCGCGTGCCGGACTGCCCGCGCGCCACCAGCCTGCCCCTGGCGCAGTTGGAGTCCGTGACCATCGGCGCCAACACCGAGTTCTCCAGCCGGGTGCTGCAAGCCCTGACCAGGCATGGCGTGCGTCTGGTGCTGCTGCAGGGACGCGGCCAGCAGGCCGTCACTCTCACCGAACCCTACCGCCACGGCCATGCCCAGCGCCGGGTCCGCCAGTACGCCCTGAGCCTGGACACGGCCTGGCTTACCGATGCGGCGCGCCGCCTGGTGCGCGCCAAGCTGTATCGCCAATGGCGCCAGCTACGCCGCTGGCAAGTGGCCCGCCCGGACCAGCGCCTGGCTCTGCACCGCGCGGCCCGGCAGTTGCGCGAGCTGCTGGAAAGTAGCCGCGGGGCCGACAGACGCGAGGCATTGCTCGGCATCGAGGGTGCAGCGGCAGCGGCCTACTTCGCCGGTTTCGCCGCCGTCGTGGCGCCCGCCTGGGGCTTTACCCGCCGCCAGCGCCGACCGCCGCCGGACCCGGTCAACGCCCTGCTTTCGCTGGCTTACAGCATGCTCCACGGCGATGCCGTACATGCCCTGTGCAGCGCCGGCCTAGACCCGTCGCTGGGCTTCCTGCACCGGCCGGCCTGGTCGCGCGAATCCCTGGCCTGCGACCTGGTCGAACTCTGGCGCTGCCCCGCCGACGCCTGGGCCTGGGAGCTGCTGCGCGAGCGACAGCTGCGGCCCGAGCACTTCAGCCAGCCCCAGCCCGGCACCTGCCTGCTGGACAAGCAGGGCCGGCAGGTCTTCTACCCAGCCTGGGAAGTCCAGGCGCGGGAATGGCGCAAGGCCATGCGCCAGACCGCAAGCGCCTGGGCCGAAGAGCTGCTGGCACTTCCCCTGCAACTTCCCGAGGGCTTGACCGATGAGTACCAGACGGACACTGCTGATTGAGCTGGACCGGGTGGCCAGCCTGCGCCGCGACGGCCCGGCCCTGCGCCTGGCCCTGCGCGGACGCAGCGAGCAATGGTTCCCCTTGCGCCGCCTCAGCCGCATTCTCTGCAGCGGCGACCCCGCGCCGCATTTCGCCACCCTGCTCTGGTGCTCGGGCGAAGGCATCCCGGTGAGCTTTCTGACTGCCAACGGCAAGCTGATCGCCCAGCTGTTGCATCCCGGCGGCCTGCCCTCCCCGCTGCATCACTGGCTGGAGGCGAAGGATTGCGACCCCGACCTGCAGCAGGCCTGGCAGGACTGGCACGACAACCTGCTGGCCCACTGGTATGCCGAACTGGGCATGCGCCACGGCACGCCGGCCCTGCGCCGACAACGGCTGGCCAACCTCGCCGGCCAGCTGGCCGCCCGCCTCGGCCTGCGCGGACAATTGCGCCAGCATCAGCCGGCACTGCACGCCCTGGCCCGCAGCGCCATCGAGGATGCCCTGCTGGCCCGCCGGCTGTCCCTGTTCAGCCAGCCGGTCGGCCAGCTGGTGGACGCGCTGGAGCAACCGCTGGTCAACCTGGCGCAGCTGAAGTTGCTCGAATACTGGAGCGACAGCAGTCGCAGCCCAGACGGCTCCCCGCACGCCAACCTATTGCGCGCCTGGCAAGGCTGGGGCATGGACCTGCGCATCGAGCGCGCCCTGCGCCTGCTGGAGCAGCAGCTGGAACGCACCGCGCTCTTTCAGGACGCCCCACTGGAGGCCCATCAACCATGACGCCCGCCACCTACCTGCTGTGCTACGACATCTGCGACCCACGGCGCCTGGTGCGGGTCTTCCGCACCTGCTGCAAGGTCGCCGTGCCCTACCAGTATTCGGTCTTCGTGCTGACCGCCACACGGGACGACCTCGACGCCCTGATCGTGCGCATCGCCCGGCTGATCGACGCGACCGAGGACGACGTGCGCGTCTACCGCCTGCGCGATCCGCAAAGCATCCAGCGCCTCGGCGAAGCCGTCCTGCCTCATGAAATCCTCGCCCTGCGCTGACCGCCCTTGCCTGCCGCCCGGCAACAGGGCAGACTCGGGGACGGTCGATACCGATGCCGAGCTGTTTAAAAAATGAGCAATTTTTCGAAAAACCGAATTCCCGGCAACCCCCTTTGCAACCTATTGATTGTAAAGGGGAAAATTGGCTAGTTGGGGTTTGAATTGAGCCCTGTTTGATAAGGGATTAGGACCGGATGTCTTTGCCGAATGTGCTACCCGTCTGGTTTGAATTGAGCCCTGTTTGATAAGGGATTAGGACAAGGGAAAGGGACCAGGCTCGAAGACGGCAAAGTTTGAATTGAGCCCTGTTTGATAAGGGATTAGGACGTTGACGGGATGGCCGAATCTTTGTCGTCCGGCTGTTTGAATTGAGCCCTGTTTGATAAGGGATTAGGACTGCTTGCTGTCCAGCAGCATGATGGCGAACACTTGTTTGAATTGAGCCCTGTTTGATAAGGGATTAGGACCGGGCGATGTCTCCCCAATAAGGGTCAAGGGCTGGTTTGAATTGAGCCCTGTTTGATAAGGGATTAGGACAAGTCCGCATGCGCATGGTGTGATTCCTTTCTGTTTGAATTGAGCCCTGTTTGATAAGGGATTAGGACACAGTGCCGGCGGGGCGGAAGAACAAATTCCGGGGTTGAATTGAGCCCTGTTTGATAAGGGATTAGGACGCCGGATCGAGCGTGTCGTACTCGTCGAGCACGAAGTTTGAATTGAGCCCTGTTTGATAAGGGATGCCGAAACGCAAAAAGCCCATCCGGCCAATAGCCTGGATGGGCTTCCTTTTTTACAGGCGGGAGGCGATGGTCAGCGGCTCGGGCGGATGGCCTCCACCATATATTCCTGCACGCACCAGCCACGCTCGTCGCAACGGGCATACTGCAGGCTGAGTTCGTTGTGCAGCGTGGCGAAGGCCGCTGCCATGCTGTAGGGCTTCTGTCCGCCGGTGGCGTCGATGACGATCTCGTCGGCCGCGATGCCCTCGCCGTCCAGCCGCCGCTCCAGGCGGATGAGCACCTGGTAGATACGGTGCAGATCGCTGCCGTCCCGGACCGGGCATTCGTCCATGCGGAGCCCTGGGATCAGTTCGCCCAGCAGCTCGACCAGCGGCCCGGAACTCGCCTGCGACTCCGGCGTCACCAGCAGGTAGAGGCGCTCCAGGCGCTGCAGATGGGCATGCACCCCGCGCAGCAGGGGTTCGCCATTCCAGGCCGGCTGCCCCGCCAGGTGGGCGAACAGGTTCTCCAGGCTGCGCGCCTCGGCCGGCCAGGATGCCAGCGCCTGCCGCAACGCCTCCAGCGGAACCGGGTCCAGACGCGAGAGCATGGCCACCAGCACCCGGCGCGGCCGCACCGACTGCGGTGCCGCCACCTCCTGCACCAGCGGACGGCGCAATCGCCCGAGAGCGGCCATCGACGAAGCCAGCAGCACCAGCACGAGCAGTGCCAGGGGCAACAGCCACAGCCAGAATCCCAACCCTTGGGCATGCGGCCCCACTGCCTGCCGCTCATAGAGCTCCGGCCACCAGGGGGAGAAGAGATCCGGCAGCACCGGGGTGCCGTTCAGGCCGTCGGTCACCCAGCCCAGCGCCATCAGGCTGAACAGCGACAATGCCACGGTCGGCAGGTCGCGCAGCCAGCGCTTCACTCGGCGCCGCATGCTATCTCCTTCACCTCGAAACAGGCCAGCCGAGCGCCATAGGCGCGCAGCTCGTCCGCCGTCAGCTCGCGGCCGCGCGCCTGTGCCGGCAGATCGACGATCAGGTGCATGTAGCGCGCGCCCCGTGCGCACAGCAGCGCCGCCAGATGCACGGGCAGGCTGCCGCAGACGAGATCGCCGGGCTCGACCAGGCCGGTGTCGAGATGCTCGACGCGCCGATCCACGCGAACCCCCTGCGACTGCAGCCACTCATGGGCACCGGGATGGCGGCTGACAAACCAGGTGGTCATGCTGAACTCCTCTGCAAAGACGCCGATTGTGCCCTTTGCCCGCCACGCCAGCTATCTGGCAAGCTTGCCGGCACAGCCAGAGCGGACGCCCGCTCCGGCGCACGGAGATTGGTGCCGCCCTGCCGCAGGCGGGCGGCGGAGGAGCTCGAACAGCCCATGCAATCCATACTGCTGGCGGTGACCGGCATGTCGCCGCAGGTGATCACCGAAACGCTGTATGCCATCCACCGCGAAGGCCTGCCCTGGCCTTCGCGGATCGAGCTGATCACCACCCGTATCGGCGCCGCCAAGGCCCGCCAGGGGTTGCTGGAGCACGGGCATCTGGCCCGTCTATGCAACGAGTTGCGCAGGCCGCTGCCTGTGCTGGACGAGCGGCAGTCATGGGTGGTCAGCACGCCGGATGGCCAGCCGGTCGACGACGCCCGCAACCTGGAGGATCACGAGGCTCTGGCGGACTTCATCCTGGCCAGGGTGCGCGACCTCACGGCCGATCCGCGGAGCAGCCTGCACGCCTCGCTTGCCGGGGGCCGCAAGACCATGACCTTCTACCTGGGCTATGCCATGAGCCTGTTCGGCCGCGCCCAGGACAAGCTCAGCCATGTGCTGGTCAGCCCCAGTTTCGAAGGCCATCCGGATTTCTATTACCCGAGCCGCGAACAGGCCGCCATCCGCCTGCCCGACGGCAGCCGGTTGGAGCCGGCCCAGGCACAGGTGGAGCTGGCCGACATTCCGTTCATCCGCCATCGCCACAGCCTGCCCGGCCTGCTGCAGGAGGTGGGTACGGAGATCCGCTTCCGCGATCTGGTGCGGTTGATCAACCTAGGCGACCAGCCTGAACTGCTGCACCTGCATCTCGATCTGCAGGCGGCACGGGTGACCGTCACGGACGAACTCGGCCAGACGCTGGCCGCCATCGAGCCGGGACTGCTGGAGCTGGCCTTCTATGCGTTGTGCGTGCGCGCCACGCTGGAGGGCCACAAGGACATCACCCGCCCCGCTCACCGCACGCCCTGCACGGGGCTGCTCAAGTGCCTGCTGGACGAGCTTCTGCCGCTCTGCGGCCTGCCCGCGGGAGGCTCGACCGCCGACCAGTTCGCGGTTCTGGAGGACTGGAACGAGCTGCATGGCCGCTTCAAGGACTCCACGCTGTCGGCGATTGCCGACGGCATCCCGGCCCGCTGGTTCGACCAGCGCAAGAACACCCTGCAGAGCAGCTTCGAACGCCGCCTGCCCGGCAGCATCACCCGCTGGCTGCTGCCGGAAATCATCTGGAGTGAAACGGGCGAACGCCTGCAGCCCGGCAACCGCGTACCGGGCGGCGGCTATGGCATCCCGCTCTGCGAAGGGCAGATCCGCATCAGCGAAGCCGCATCGTTCGAAACCCGGTGACAGCTCCTAGCGAAAGAGCACCACCAGCCCCGCCGCCACCGCCAGCAGCGCTCCGCCGGCCAGCAGGGCCAGCACCAGCCCCGGCTGGAGCCGGCCTGCTCGGGCTGGGGCGCGGCCGCAGCCCGGGCGGCGGTGTGCAGGGGATTGGCGACAGGCGAGCGGCCGCTCGCCTTGGGTTTCTCCGGCTTGGGCAGGTCGGCCGCTTCCATGAACAGCGTGGCGTCCTCGGTCTGCTGCACCTCGACTTTGGGGCCGATCACCAGCAGGGTCACCGAGCCCATGCGCACCTGGTCGCCGGGCTGCAGGACGGCGTTTTCAATCCGCTTGCGGTTGACGTAGAGGCCGTTGGCCGAAGCCAGGTCCTTGATTTCCAGTACATCGCCCTTGAGGAAGAACTCGCCGTGACGGCGCGACAGTTCGGGGTCGCCGAAGCACAGCTCGCCCTTGTGGCTGGCCAGGTCGCCACCGGGAAGGTACTCCATGGCCAAGTAGTGGCGACCGTCGGCCAGTTGATCGATGTCATGGATGATGTTGCCGCCCATGCCGACCAGAGCGTCGAGGGTGGCGGCTCCGGCGCACAGCTGCTGGATCTGCGCGTCGCTCAGCTCGCGGGTCAGGCCGTCGCTGCACAGCAACAGCAGCTCGCCGCTGCCCAGCCGGCCCTGCACCAGCTCCACCTCGAATGCCTGGCGACTCTGGCCAAGGCACTGGGTCACGACGTTGCGCCGGGGATGGCGGCCAGCCTCCTCGGGGGTCAGCCGGCCAGCGTCGATCATCGCCTGCACCCAGCTGTGATCGCAGGTCAGCTGCTCGATGGAGTCGGCGCCAATCCGGTAGGCGCGGCTGTCACCAACCCAGACGAGCTGGAAATCCGCACCCGCAAAGCGCACCGCGACCAGGGTGGTACCCATGCCGTGACTGCCCTCCTCGGCCTCGCCGGCCGTGAGGATGGCAGCATTGGCGCCCTGGATGGCGCCGCGCAGGTCCTGACAGCGGCTGGTCAGCCGGCACAGGGTATCCAGCGCCAGGGCGCTGGCCACCTCGCCGCGCCGGTGGCCGCCCATGCCATCGGCCACCGCCCACAGGCGCAGCCTCGGGCAGCACAGCAGCGCGTCTTCGTTGTGCTCGCGCACCCGGCCCCGTCGCATATCCCAGGCCGGGATCGGGAGACGTGGTGATCGACATGGCTGTAAAAAGGTCTCGATGAAGGCGTTGGCGAGTGGGATCGATGAAAAGATGGCCATTTGCTAGCAGCATACCGCGCCGCCACCACCCAGGCAGCCGGTTGCCGGGCACGACACCGGGAAGGTGAAGGAGCGCACAGTTTGGACAGCGCCTGGCAGCCGATAGCCGCGCCGGCAGGCCCTCCTCGGCCTCGCCCTGCGCGATCAGTCGAGCTGCAGCCGCTCCCAGGCTTCCGGCACACGGGACAGGCCGTATTCCTTGAATTTGAGGTAAGTACCCAAGGCGCTCCCCGGCTAAGCCGGGGAGATTACCTTATTCATTCAATATACAATCGAACTGTCACTCATGTACTCGCCAAGATATACCGCAAAGAAGGGCTATGATGCCCCTCATTGGCGTCAGACGCTAAAATCCAATTCCGGGATATCGGTGAAAACCCCAGAAATTGAAAAATTGGTGGAAACCCCAAGAGCTACAATCTCGGGCAAATTATTCTCAGCCGTGTTGCCGCTGAGCAAGTTACTCTCAGCCGTGTTGCCGCTGAGTAAGCCGTCGTCGCCACTGAAGAGACCATGGTCGGTGGTACCGATGATGCTGTTGAGTGTGTCGCTGAGGATGCCGTTGTCCATTTTTTCTTTCTTCCTTGATGGGAGTTACTGTAACAGCTGTTGCAACATAGTCAGAGAATTTCCGCTTGCCACGAAAATAGGGCACGCATAGTTTTATCCGTTTCTGTAAGGCATACTGATTGGATACTGCTGCCGGCCTCTCAGGCGCAGCTTCAATGAATAGACGGCGATCCAAACATCTTGCAGGTGCATCCCCAAAAGTTGAGGGAAGCACTAAGTAAGATAGTCCTTGAGTTACTTTTCACCACTCTCAAAAGCGGGAAGGTCCTTCCCAGCGCCTAGCCCGGATTTCTCATGAAGCCGGCAGTCATAGGCTGTTGAAGCGGCGGCAAGCCGGCATCTTTCCCTCCATGCCACAAAATGATCGCTTTTCGCTCAATTCCTGCTGACCAGGCGCAGCGCCCCCTTTTCCCCCTTGCGCCGGGCCGGAGGCGCCCGCCTGGTCAGGCCGGCTTGAGACGGGCCATCAGTCCGGCGAAGAGTTCCCGGTGCGGATAGGCTTCGCTGATCAACACCCGGATGCGTCGGCTGTTGCGAATGATCACCGCACCGTTCCTGAGCAGTTTCAGGCGCAGGTTGTGGATGCTCTGGCGGGCCAGTTCGGTGCCTTTGAGATGATCCCGCAACCGTTCGAACAGGACATAGGCGAAGGCCGACAGCATCAGCCGCCACTGGTTGCTCCACCAGCGCGGGCTGGAGGTGCGATCGGCAAACAGATCCAGTTGCTGATCCTTGATGCGGTTTTCCATCTCGCCACGGGCGCAGTAGTCTTCGTAGTACTGCCGGGCGGCATCCTCCACGAAGCGGGAGACCACGATGAAGCGTGGATTGGCGCCCTGCCCGCCTTGCTCCAGGCGGGATACGACGATGCGGCGCCGGCGCCAACTGCCGGCCCGGTAGAGGAAGCGATACACGCCAGACATCTTCTGTCCGGTTGCCTGGTAGGCGTCGGCCACCGCTTGCATGGCAGGAGCCGCCATCCTCTGCAAGCGCGGGTTGCGAGCCAGCCCCACCACATAGTCCACCCGCTTGCGATCGCACCCGTCGAGCAGGCGATGCCGGCAAAAGCCACTGTCGCCGCGAAACACGATGCGGGTAGCGGGCCAGACGCGACGGATGAACTTCACCAGCAGCGCCAGGATGGCCCAGCTGTGCCGGGCGCCGTCGATGTTGCTCGGGCGCAGATAGCTCACCAGCAGATGGCGGCCACAGAAGACATACAGCGGCAGGAAGCAGTAGTGGTCGTAATAGCCGTGGAAGAAGCGGCCCTCCTGATCGCCATGCACCGGCACATCGGTCGCATCGAAATAGAGCATGACCTCGGCGGGTGCCTGGTCATGCTGAGCGATGAAGTGCTCCCACAGCAGGCGATGGGCTTGCACCACCGTTTCGCGATCGGCTTGCTGTTCCAGACCCCCAGGGTGGACTTGCCGGCCAGCGGTTGCGGGCGGTTGACCGCAGTCTGCAGCGCGTAGTCATGGCGCAAGCCGTCATGATCGTTGAGGTCCTCGTAGCCGGCGGCCAGTGCGTAGATGCGTTGGGCGAGCAGCATCGACAACGGGTGCCGGATACGGCCAGGAGCACGCCGACCGGGAACGATCCTGGCCAACCGGCGGGTCAGGCCATGCTGACGGTCGACCTCGCGCAGCAACAACAGCCCCGCGTCCGAAGTGATGTGACCACCGGAGAAAGAGGCCTCGACGAGCCGACGAGAGAGAGGCGAAAAAGTGGAGTTTTTCTGGTGGCATTTTGTGCGCGGCTGAAGACTTATGGGGCTCTGTTTGGCGACAGGAATCATAAGGCTTTCAGCCGTTTCTGTTTAGAGACCCTCTTATGCAGCCGTGAGAAATCCAGGCTAGCAAGGGTTTCCGTCGCGGTGGATACCCCGGCTCAGTTGCTGCCCTTGCGGGCAACCTTGGCGAACACACAGGACCGAACCCGAATCGCGGCCCACGCCGAACAGGTGCGGAAAGTGACAGGAGAGTTGGTGAAGAATGAGAGGGGGCCACCGAAAACGGCGCTGTGCTCGCTTTCGGTAGCGGGCGTCAAACATCCGCCATGGGAGCTTAACTTGTTCCAGGGTGAATGGTCCCGATTCGCTGCTCGGGACCATTCACCCTGCCATTTGCCAGAAAACTACTGGCTGATTGAATCAACCCGGCAAGCTATTAGTGCCTCTTGGTCTGGTCCTGCTCTCCCTGGCTGCCGCCCTGAGCTCTACGCTGCTCTTCCTCTCTCTGTCTACGCTGCTCTTCCTCGGTCAGGTTGCTACGCTGACCTGGTTGACCTTGCTGGCCTTGTTGACCACCTTGCCGGCCTTGTTGCCCTTGCTGGCCTTGTTGACCGCCTTGCTGGCCCTGCTGACCGCCTTGCTGGCCCTGTTGACCGCCTTGCTGGCCTTGTTGCCCACCTTGCTGGCCTTGCTGGCCTTGTTGACCGCCTTGCTGGCCTGCGCTCTGGCCTTGGCCACGTTGGCCTGGTTGGTTTTCATTTTCCGGTTGACGAGTAGCCATGATGAACTCCTGATTCAGTTCGTTCGAGTGTTTGGGCGTGGGCTTAAGTTAATTTTGACTTTTTCTCGCTCAAGCAGCCCCCTGACACATTGGCTGCCCTTGCACTACCTCGCCGCCCTCGTATCCGATTTCCTGATGGAAATCGTGATTGTGAGCCGCCTAAGTGACCTCACCGCCCTTGCGGTATGCCTCATCGACGGTCATTGTGCAGTTGCTTATGTGCAACCCCCCATGAACTTTTTCTTCGCTATTTGATTTTTTCCTTTGCTTGATGAATTCTCGAGCGTGTTGTCCTTTTTTATTATAGTCACCTTTTTGTTTAATCAAGTTTTTGCCATAAAAAAAGGCAATAGCACCACCTCCTTTCCTGCCTGTTCCTCCGACACTCATGCTGCCCCCTGTTTTTTCATGTTACTGCCTGCTTTATTAAGGGCAAGCCGATCGATTAATAGTTTTCTATCGATTAATAGTTCTCTAAAGCAGCCGGTACAATTGATTTGCCTTGGCTGCCTGTATCTCTACCTGTTTAATCTGTGAGCTGCATTGATGCTAACTGATTGAACAGATAACTCATCTCGGTTCTGTCAATCATTTTGAGAATGGGATGACATTTAAAGTTTCCCCATTGCCGACGAACGGATGAAGAAGAGAACTTTAAGAGATTAAAGTTATATTATATTATTTTTATAGCTGTATAAGTAATGTGCCACTGGCGCCTCGGGCGAATAGCTTGCGGTAACACCCGCAGAGCCGGATCCGCACCTTCCAGGCGATGTCGCTTGCGCGTTGCGGAATATCCGCAGGCAACCGTGCCTTCATCGTTGCACTGACCTTCGCCACGAACCGGTAGCACCAGGCCACCTCGTACAACAGGGAGGCAGTACGCGGTTGTCTTGCCTCGTGATACCGCGGGGCCGTATGGACGCCCCGCTCGAATGTTCGCCGGGCACCTGGCCAAGGTAGGCCATGAGGTCTCGCGGCGACTCGAAGCGCGAGAAGTCGCCGATCTCGGCAACGATGCTGACGGCAATGACCGGAGCGACTCCGCATAGGTGGTGTGTATCGAGGACTGGCAGGTGCGGAATATGTCCAGCTCAGCCAAGGGCAGCGCCGAGCAACCGGGAAAGCAGGTCAGGGCCAGATCCGGCCTGAACCAGTCCCT
>NZ_BAAGYK010000026.1:0-16925 GCF_054779355.1 Azotobacter armeniacus | reverse complement strand
CCAGTTGGACTACAACCTGGCGTGGCGGGCCGGGTGGCTCGTTGCGCTGCCGCCGCAGAACACGAGCCGCACCTGCCCGTGTTGCGGCCAGGTGTCGGCAGACAACCGGCAGACGCAAGCCCGGTTCGAGTGTGTGGAATGGGGTTTCGAGGAAAACGCCGATGGGGTCGGCGCGATCCATGTTCCAAGGGCGGGACACGCCCGGTTCGCCGGTGCAGTGAGCGGTGCGGTAATGCCGCCAGCAGCACGACTGCATGGATGCAGGAGGTAGAGCGACGCAGGAGGCCAAAGCCGAGGAATCCACCGAGGTGAGTCGGCCCTGGTGGGCTGAACACGGCAGGAGTCCCCTTCCTTATCCGCCCTTCGGGCGGCGAGCGTCAGCGAGAGGGAGGGGAGGATGTCAAACACTCGATAGGGCCATGCTTCTGGGCGAGCTTGTGAAGAAGCCGGATGATGGTCGGTGCCGGGAACGATCATAGCATCCGGTTGTTCGCCGGCACCGAGCGCGGCGGCCGGCAGGCGGTGGTGATCTACAGCTTGCTGATCACGGCGAAGCTCAATGGCCTGGATCCGGCCGCCTGGCTGAAGGCTACGCTGGAGAAACTGCCCACCTGGCCCACAACCGGATCGATGAATTCCTGCCGCTACGTCCTGATGCGTAAAATACAAGGCGTCTGCGCTGGACGCTGACCGCCGAGGCGTGTTCTTTCAAATTGAAATCAAGTGTTTATTGAAATGACGATATTTCTCAGCTTCCCATCCATTCCGGCTCGACGCAAGATGAACGGGGCGTTGTCGCCGTCCTTGTTCCTCACTTCAACCACGAACTTGCCAAACCCTTCATGGAACATCGAGGATGTCCACAAGAGGCTCCCCGCCGCCTCCAGAGCCTGAGCCGTAAACCGGCCCGGCTCTTCACTCCCTCGAAAGCATTGCCATACTGAACGGGAAGGCCATGGACGAAGAACTGCTGCACAAGCAGGCGGCCAACCCCAAGGAATGACCCGGCGAACGCTATCCAGATTGAGGCCCCTCATGAGCCACACAGACCCGCAATTCAATCTCCGCCTTCCGGAAGAACTGAAAGTCAAACTCATGGAGGCCGCTAAAAGGAATAATCGATCAACTACAGCCGAAATCATCGCTCGACTACAGGAGACCTTCGCCCGCGCGGTTATTGTCGACGCCAAGGCCACCCAGGACGCGCTGATGGTCGAGCTTAACGCCGTGCTGCAGGCCGGCCTTACAGCTGCTGTAGATCTTGATGAGCTACAGAGCGCCCTTCAGAAAGCTCAAAAAATATTGGATGCAAAGCTGACTGCGGCCCACTCATCGAAAGAAATCAAGCCCAAATAACCCCTCCAGCCAATTTTGCCAAGGACACCTCATGGATACTCTTTGGATTAACGCCTCAGTGATTGCTGCTATAGCAGCTGCGGTGGTAGCGATCCGCATAGCGTTAAAGCCCCGCCGGTTCAAGCCCAAAAGCGATGCCTATTGGAAAGAAAAAGCCAGAGCCATACAGAAGAGGCACACAGGGCAGGTTGTTTCAGGCGGAGTGCCTTTGGCCAAGAGGCGATCAAGACCAAAAGCGGCAAGTAATCAATAGCCCAAAACAGAATGTATGGTCAGCCCGCCTCCTGCAACATCAGGCTGAAATCGGTAAAACATGCTTGCGCCAATGAATCCAGGCTCCTGGTGAGCGTGGATTCATTGGCCCGCTCAGCCCTCGATGAGTAGCCGCTCCAGACTGTCCTGAAAAGCCCTGCAACTCGAAGGCTGTTTCGTTGGCAGGTTCTGAGCCGGGCCTTGTGCCGTTTACTGTCATCCGTCACTGACATTGATGGCCGCGGTGCGGTTGCCAATCAAAGCCTCCCGGAGGCGATGCAGGGTAGACAACGTCTGCTGCTCGGCGGTCTTCACCGTCACGAAACGCATGGACGGACGACTGGCCGCCTCGCAGATCGCCTCGGCATCGTGCCAATGCCATGGCTCCCCCAAAAACAGCTTGGCGGTTGGTGGGCCTTGTTCAGCCGCTCTGATCCGCTGGTCTGTTCAGGAAATCCAATGCATCACCAGCAGGCTTGCGCAGCGACAGATAGACCCTGCCCACATTAACACCTGGTCACTCTGGTGAAGGGCTCATCCAGGCCAAAGCCCGACAGGCTCATGCCAACCTTGGATGTCAACTGTAGTACCAATTATGTTGCCGGCACGCAATCATGCTTACCGCAGGCTATCGCCTTGGATGGACCTTGGTCCAAGGTCCAAGGTCCAAGGAATGCCGACAGCCACGAGATTGTGCGATCTGAGCGATAACATCATGACTTCACGGTAACCGAATTAATATCCATCCCAAAATAACGCGCCCTTGACCATTAACCATGGAGAACACGCACCGGTGAAACTCCAGGCAGTGAAATTCGGCGATGGCTTTGCGAGATGGCTGCGCCGCGACGCACGTCCGCTGACCGATCAGGACTTATCGCAAGCCATCGGATTTGCCCGCATCACGCTGATCATCGGATTGGTGTTCCTGCATTATCTGGAGTACCCGAACGCGCGTGTTTCGCCGTTTCATGGCATGGACGTCACGCATCATCCGCTTGCGACGTTCGTCAACAGCTTCGTCCTGTTCTTCTTTTTCAGTGCGGTTCCCTTGCTCAGCCTGATCTCCGGCTGGTTGTTCTTTTCCTTCGCCGAGGTTCCGCACGCCGCCCGCGTCGAACTGCTGCGTCGTATCCGCCGCCGCCTGACTTCCCTGTATCTCCCCCTGGTGTTCTGGAACGCCGCATTCCTGGTGATTCTGCTGTCCCTGTTCACCTTGCGTTCAAATGCCCCACTCCTTGACGGTCTTAATATCCGCTTTGAGCATGCCGGCTGGTTCGACTACCTCAACGCCATATTCGGCCTCACCCGACACCCCGTGGGATTCCAGTTCTGGTTCGTTCGTGACCTGTTCATGACCGCTCTGGTCAGCCCGGCCCTGTGGCTGTCGCTGCGCCATGCACCTTACCTGGGCTTGGCGATACTGGGGCTGGCGTGGATCGCCGACAGTAATCTGATAATCTTCTTCCGCACCGACGTCGTGTTCTTCTTTTATCTTGGTGGTTGGTTCCGAATGCGCGGTGTGTCGCTGGAAATGGGGCAACGCGCTGCGCTGATATTGTTGATGACATACGTCGTTCTCGTCGCGCTTCGAGCCGCAGCCCCCCTGCTCCTGGCCTGGGACGATCATCGTCCCGAGTGGCTGACAGTGACGACCCGCGCCATGCGCCTGATCGGCGTGCTGGCGTGCTGGGGGATCGTCCTGCAACTTGCGGCGACCCCTGTGGGTGCCGTCGTTGCGCGTTACGGTGGCTTGGCCTTTTTCCTGCATGCCATGCACTTTCCCCTCATCGCCGAGGTGAAGATCCTGCTGTGGCGCCTGATCCCGGCCCCGACGGACGGCTGGATGATGGCGCACTATCTCGCCAGTGTCTTCGTCACCGTGGCGATCGCGCTTTCCGCTGGTCTGGTGTTGGCGCGAAAGGCACCACGCTGGTTCGCCTTCTCCAACGGCGGCAGGGTGTTCGCTGCAGGTGATGCTCGCACAGAACGTGCACCTTAACCCGCAACGACTGCGCCCTCCGTGAGCAAGAAATCCCTCTGTTAGCGCCGCTGTAAAACTGACCCACCCCAGCGAAGAAAAATTGACCCACCTGGGCTAACGTCTCGGCCTTTTCAGCTCCGGAAAGGCTGTCGTTTCGCCAAGCGCGACGGCGCATGGCAGCCTGAGTTATAAAGGGGCGAGACATGGTGCCCGCCCTGGAAAGCCGACGCTGCTTGCCGGGCGCGAGCAGCGCGCCGATGAGACAGGATATCCGTCAACCACTCGATGCCGTCGGACCTCATGGCGAGCCGCCATATGTGTTCGCTAAACGCACGCTAAGCATGCCCCGCGTGGCACGACGGGTTGAAACGGCCCGTACAATCTGCGAGCGCCCCCCGAATTCTCTCCCCCTCGCCCACCCCACCAAGGTAGTCCGCCGTGCTGCAGATCCTGTCCATCACCACGCCCATCTTTATCTTGATCGGGCTCGGCTTCTTTGCCGTCCGCTTCAACCTGATCAGCCGCGAGCAGATCCGTGGCCTGGGCAGCTTCGTCATCACCTTCGCCCTGCCGGCACTGGTGCTCAAGGCCTTGTCGAACAACCCCTTCCAGGAGGTGATGAACTGGCAATATCTGCTGGCCTACTGCGGCGGCTCCCTGGCGATCTACCTGTTCGGCCTGCTGTTCGCCCTCAAGGTGCGCCGGGAGCCTCTGGACACCGGCGCCATCACCGCGCTGGGCATGGCCGTCTCCAACAGCGGCTTCGTCGGCTACCCCATCGTCGCCATGCTGCTCGGGCCGGCGGCGGCCATCGGCCTGGCGCTGAACATGCTCGTGGAGAACCTGCTGATCATCCCCCTCAGCCTGATCCTCGCCGAAGCAGGCCGGCAGCAGGGCTCCACCGCCAAGGTGCTGCGCGAGACAGCCAAGCGCCTGGCCAAAACCCCGCTGATCATCGCCATGCTCAGCGGCCTGCTGCTATCCCTGCTGGAGGCGCGCCTGCCGGCGATTCCGGGGAAGGTGGTAGAAATGCTCGCTTCGGCCTCAGCGCCGGTGGCCCTGTTCGTCATCGGCGGCTCCCTCTACGGCCTGAAGCTGAACGGCCTGTTCGCCGAACTGCGGATGATCGCCGTGGGCAAGCTGATCCTGCACCCGCTGGCGGTCTTTCTGCTCTTCTCGCTGCTGCCGGACGTGGACCCGGTCCTGATGGTAGCCGGCGTGATGTTCGCCAGCTCGCCCATGATGAGCATCTACCCGATCTTCGGTCAGCGCTTCGGCGTCGAGGGCCGCTGCGCCGCCGCCCTGCTGTTCACCACGGTAATATCCTTCTTCACCATCAGCCTGCTGATCGGCGTCATGAATCCGCACCTGTAGCGGCGCCCGGCAAGTCCCCGCGGCGGGTCAGGAGATTCCCGCCGCACATTGCGAGCGTCTCAGGGGAACTGGCCTAAGCTTTGGCCTGTCCGCCTCGGACAATCGTCAATCAGGAGGGATTCGCAATGGTCAACACCGAAAAACAGGTTCCCACAGGCCGCGAGCAGGACAGCAGGAACCCACTGGAAAACTGGCACCCGCTGGATCGTCTGCGCCGACAGGTCGATCATCTGTTCTCCGACTTCAGCCGCAAGGCCCTGCACCCCCCCTTCAGCCGCAACCTGTTCGACAGCGCACCGCAGTGGACGCGGGAACTGTTCAACCAAGGCATGCCGGCGGTGGACATCAACGACAAGGGCACGGCCTACGAGATTTCCGCCGAGCTGCCCGGCATGGACGAGGAGGACATCGAGATCAAGCTGTCCAGCGGCTGCCTGACCATCAAGGGGGAGAAGAAGGAGGAGCACGAGGACAAGAAGAAGGACTCCTACATCGCCGAGCGCTACTACGGCGCCTTCCAGCGCAGCTTCGCCCTGCCCGCGGAAGTAGATGCCGAGCGCATCGAGGCGAACTTCAACAAGGGCGTGCTGACCCTGAGTCTGCCGAAGAAACCGGAAGCGCTCGCCGAAGAGAAGACCATCCAGATCAAGGCCAACTGAGCGTCTTTCCTGCCCCGGACGGGCTCAGTGGCAGACTCCGGGATTCAGCTCGAGATGGCTGTCGAAGCGCCTTTCCTGCCCACTCAGAGGATCGACGAAGCTCAGGCTCTGCGCCAGCAGCTGCAACGGCCGGCGGTAGTCGTCGATCTCCCGCCGTGAGCGCTCGAGCAGGCGCGGATAGAGCGGATCGTTACAGATCCCCGCGCCCAGCGCGGCCATGTGCACGCGCAACTGGTGGGTCTTGCCGGTGACCGGATGGAGCACGTAGCGCCGCAACTCCCCCAGACATTCTCCGAGCTCGACGCGAGTCTCGCTGTTCGGCTCGCCCTCGGACTCGCGCATGAGGAAGAAAGGCTCCCCCTTGACCAGCCGGGTCCGGCGCAGCAGCGGGAAACTCGCTGCGGGCAGCGCCGGGGCGATGGCTGCATAGACCTTGCGGATCTGCCGCTCGCGGAACAGTGCCTGATAGCGCCCGCGGCTCGCCGGGTTGCAGGAGAACAGCACCAGCCCGGCGGTGAGCCGGTCGATGCGGTGCAGCGGCACCAGATCGGGGTTGCCGAGGCGGCGCACCAGCCGCGCCAGCAGGGTCTGCTCGACGTACTCGCCTACCGGAGCGACCGGCAGGAAATGCGGCTTGTCCGCCACCAACAGGTGCTCGTCCGCGTGCAGCACGCCTTCGGCGAAAGGGATCGGCGTTTCCGCCGCCACCTCGCGGAAATAGTGGACGCGCAGCGCCTCGCGGTAGGGATGCTCGGGACCTATAGTGCGGCCCTCGCCATCCAGCACCCGTCCGCGGGCCATGCGCCCCAGCCAGACGTCCCGGCCGATCGCCGGAAAGTGCGCGCAGAGGCAGTCCAGTACGGTGCGCCAGGCGCCGCGCGGCAGATGCAGGACGCTGGGACGAAGGCTGGCGACAGAAGCGTGGGACATGGCGGGCGGACTCCGGCGGCGAGAGCGCATTAGGCCCCAGCAAGGGGCTGCCGTCAAAGGGCGGGCGGGTGTCATAATGCCCGGCTTCGCCACCTGCGCCCCGGCGTAGCACCGACCATGAACCGCACGCACGGGAGCGAAGGAGCGCCCCCTACTGCATGGATCGACATACTTCAGACATGCCAACAGACCTTCCGCTCCCGCTCGATACCTCCACCCTGCCCCCGGTCCTCGCCGGCCCGCTGCTGCGCCGGCTGAGCCCAGAGCGCCTGGTCCTCTGGCTGGTCGGTTCGCGCCCCCTGCAACTGTCGCTGCAGTTGGTCTTCGCCGGGCCGCATGGCCCACAGCAACGCCTCCTCGAACTCGACACGTCGCGTTGCCGCCGCCTGCGCATCGGCATCCATGCCTGGCTGCATCTGCTCGACGTGCCGCTGGACGCTCCGCTGCCCACGGACACCCCGATCGAGTACGACCTGCTGCTGGAAGAGGACGGCCGGCAGGCCGGGATCGCTGACTGGGCGCCACACCTGCTGCACGAAGGGGCAGAGCGACCGGACTTTCTGCTCAAGTCGCGTCTCGACAACCTGCTGCACGGCTCCTGCCGCAAGCCACACTTCCCTTGCGCGGACGGCCTGGCCAAGGCCGACGCCCTGCTCGCCGGGCTGCGCGAGCGGCCGCAGGCGCGCCCGGCGTTGCTGATGCTGAGCGGCGATCAGGTTTACGCGGACGATGTGGCCGGCCCCATGCTGGTGGCCATTCATGCGCTGATCCGCCGCCTCGGTCTCTACGGCGAATTGCTCGAGGGCGCGCTGGTCGCCGACAGCGACGCGCTCTACGCCCACCCGTTGACCTACTACCGGCGCGAAGACCTGCTGCCCGCCTTCAAGTCCAGCGAGGCCCTGCGCGAGCGTTTCTTCGGCGGTGTGGAAAAGCCGATCTTCACCACTGCCAATGCCCACAACCACCTGGTTACTCTCAGCGAAGTGCTGGCGATGTACCTGCTGGTCTGGTCGCCCGTCCCCTGGACGCTGATCCGCCCCGAGCGACCAGCGCTGGAAGCTACCCTCACCGAACGCTACGCGAGCGAACAGTCGACCCTCGACACCTTCTGTGCCCAGCTACCGCAGGCCGCCCGCACTCTGGCCCATCTGCCGTGCCTGATGATCTTCGACGACCATGACGTCACCGACGACTGGAACCTGTCCGCACGCTGGGAGGAAACCGCCTACGGCCATCCCTTCTCCCGGCGCATCATCGGCAACGCGCTGATCGCCTATGCCCTGTGTCAGGGCTGGGGCAATAATCCGGATGCCTTTGGCGAGGTGCTGCAACAGATCGAGGCGCTCGTCACGGACGCCGGCGACCGCCTCGACTGCCGTGCCCAGGATCAGTTGATCGACGACTTGCTGAAATTCCAGAATTGGCATTATCAGCTGCCGACCACACCCAGCCTGATCGTGCTGGATACCCGCACCCGCCGCTGGCGCAGCGAAACCCACCTGAGCCGCCCTTCCGGACTGATGCACTGGGAGGCCCTGAGCGAGCTGCAGCAGGAGCTGCTCGACGAGCAGGCCGCGGTGATCGTCTCGCCGGCGCCGATCTTCGGCGTCAAGTTGATCGAAGCCGTCCAGCGCCTGTTCACTCTGGCCGGCCAGCCGCTGCTGGTCGATGCGGAGAACTGGATGGCCCACCGCGGCGCGGCACAGGTGATCCTCAACATCTTCCGCCACTCGCGCACACCCGCCAACTACGTGATCCTCTCCGGCGATGTACATTATTCCTTCGCCTACGATGTGCAGATCCGCCACCGCGCAGGGGGGCCGCGGATCTGGCAGGTCACCAGCAGCGGCATCAAGAACGAGTTCCCCGCCAGCCTGCTGGAGTGCTTCGACCGCCTCAACCGCTGGCTCTACGCGCCCTGGTCGCCGCTCAACTGGCTGACCAAGCGGCGCCGGATGGAGGTGGTGCCGCGCATTCCCCACCGCGGCCGGCGCGGCGAGCGCCTATGGAACGGCGCCGGCATCGGCCAGGTGCTGCTCGATGAGCTGGGCCGGCCCAGCGCGATCCTCCAGCACAACGCCGACGGCTCGGCGCCGATCCGCTTCGTCCGCCCGGCGGAACTGCACCGGGCCGCTGCCTCAACCGGAGCCGGCGAAGCAGAATTCGCCAAGCTGCGCCGCGGCGAGGCGGAGTGATCCGCTCCCGCACGCGGGAACATTGAAGGCAAAAAGCTACCAATATAGCTGAAAAGGCTCGTCTTAAACCGATACACGCTGTACTTTAACCAAACCCCCTACCCCCTCATCCAAGTGGTGGCGGAGTACCACGGGGCCTGCCCGAGCGGAGCAAATCCGCCAGGCAGAAGAACAACAATTAGGCACGCCGGCCACGGCACGGCATGTCCCAGGCCATCCGAAACACTGGTTTCGGATGGCCCCTTGCGCACCCGCTGCGACATTTAAAACCAAAAAGGCTCGGCACCCCTGGCTGATCGCCAAGGGCAGACCAGAGCCATTCAGAAAAAAAACGACTACCCCATACCGCCTTTCAGGAGTTTTTTTCTATGACCATCGCATCTCAGCATAACTTGAGACGACAGTTCCGCGCGCTGCTGGAATCCAGGGCCTGCTATGACGCCGCGTCGGTGTTCGATCCGATGTCGGCGCGCATCGCCGGCGACCTGAAGTTCGAGGTCGGCATCCTCGGCGGCTCGGTCGCCGCCCTGCAGGTTCTCGCCGCCCCCGACTATGCCTTGATCACCCTCAGCGAGTTCGTCGAGCAGGCCACCCGCATCGGTCGCGTAGCCAGCCTGCCGATCATCGCCGATGCCGACCACGGCTACGGCAACGCGATCAACGCCATGCGCACCGTGGCCGAACTGGAGCGTGCCGGCGTCGCCGCGCTGACCCTGGAGGATACCCTGCTGCCGCCCAAGTACGGGCACAAGACCACCGACCTGATCCCCTTGGACGAAGCCATCGGCAAGCTCCGCGCGGCCCTGGAGGCACGCATCGATCCGCAGCTGAGCATCATTGCCCGCACCAACGCCGAGCAGCTCGGCATCGAGGAGCTCATCGAACGGGCCAAGGCCTACCAGGCCACCGGCGTGGACGGCATCTGCATGATGGGTATCAGGGACTTCGAGCACCTGGAAGCCGTCTCCAAGCATCTGGACAGCCCGTTGATGCTGATCAATTACGGCAACCCGAAGCTGCGCGACATGCAGCGTCTGGCCGAGAACGGCGTGCGCATCATGGTGAACGGGCATGCCGCCTACTTCGCCGCGATCAAGGCCACCTACGACAGCCTGCGCGAACAGCGCGGAGTCAGCCCCTCCAACATGGGGGCGAAGGAACTCTGCACAAAATACTCGACTCTCGATGAGTATCGCGTCTGGGCCCGCGAGTACATGAGCGTTCAGGAGTAACCGTCCACCTCACAGCGGCTTATCCCGTGGCGCCGATAAGGCGGCGCCACGGTCAACTCGAGTACCAAAGGGCAGCGGAATCATTGCTGCTGCCCTCTACCGTCCCCCTTGGCAACGCCGTTGTTGGCTGCAGGTATGCCGCCCACGGTGATCTGCGGCAGGACCCCTCCCACGAATTCGACACTGCGCGTGGGGAAAGCGAACTGCACATGCAGCTCGCGCATTCCTTGCAGCAGGCCCAGGTTGATCTCCTGCTGGACATCCATATACCTGTTGTAATCCGCACTGAGCACAATGTAGACCACCTCGAAGGTCAGCTGGCTCTCATCGAAGGACAGGAAATGGGCCCGGTCGAAACGGGTGCCTTCGACACCCTGGATGATCCGCCGGACCAGCACCGCGACTTCACGAACCTTCTCCACCGGTGTGTTGTAGGCGATGCCGAACTTGAACACGATCCGCCGGGTATCCATGCGCTTGTAGTTGTGCAGGGCCTTGGTCAACAGATCGGAGTTGGCACAGACGATCTGCTCGCCGCTCAGGCTGCGGATGCGGGTGGTCTTCATGCCGATATGCTCGATGGTGCCAGCCACGTCACCGAACACCACGAAGTCGCCAGTTTCGAAGGGTTTGTCGATGCCGATCGAGAGTGAGGCGAAGATATCGCTGAGCAATGTCTGCACCGCCAAGGCGATGGCGATACCGCCGATACCCAGACTGGCGACCATGGCGGTGATGTTCACGCCGAGATTGGCCAGGATCGAGAGCAGCATCATGGTCCATACCAGGGCCCGCAGCATGATGCCGAGGATGGCGGTGGTCACCGGATTGCGCGCCTTGCCGTTGTGAGTCAGGCTGACCACCCACAGGCGCACCACGATGTCGAGCCAGAGCGCCAGCTGGAAGGCCAGGGCGATGAACCAGCCATGGGAAAGCATGTCCTCCCAGCGCGGCGACAATTCCACGACCTTCAGACCGATCAGCAGTGCGAAGGCGAAGATCAACAGACGGCTGGTGTGAGCAAGCATCTCGGCAGCAAAGCCGTAGGCCCGCCCGTGTGGAGCCAGGGCCCGCAGACGCCGGGTTACGATGCCGAGGATGCTGCGCAGGACCCAGTAACTGACGAAGGACACGGCCAGCAACAGGGCCGGTTTTATCCAGAGCGTATCGTTCAGCAGTGCTTGCCACTTCAGCTCTTGCCAATTCATCGCGCGGAATCCTCCGAGATAAGGCAATCGAGTAGAAGGTGAAAAAAGGCATAAGTCCTTTTTTCGGCGGTCAGTGACTGGAGAAGTTCCCCCTCTGGCAGCTGCACTGGGAGTCGAGGACATGCTCGGCATGTCCGAATCACTTCCGCGAAACAGTAAATAAAAGCCCCGGCCTCTCCCGCAGGAAAGACCGGGGCACGTGGACCACGGGCGCGTAGCCCGGGGGCTGAGTGGGGACTCGCACGTCCCTCACCCTGCTCCTCTCTCGCATGCGGGAAAGGAGCTCGGAGCCTTCAAAGGATCTCGGCCAGCAACTTCTCCCACTCCTTGCTCTCCTTCTTCGATACCCCGCCGAGCAGCTCGATGGCCTGGCGCAGGCGGAAGCGGGTCAGGTCGGCGCCGAGGATTTCCATGGCGTCCAGCACCGACACCGAGCTGGCCTGGCCGGTGATCGCCGGAAAGATCAGCGGCATGGCATCGCGCAGCTTGTAGCCGAGGCGCTCGCTGACCTTCTGAATGATCGCGGTGATGTTGTCCTTGTTCCACTGGCGCAGGGCTTCCAGCTTCCAGAGGATCAGTTGCAGCAGCTGGCGGACCTGCTCCGGCGACAGTTTCTTGTGCTCGAACAACCTGGCGTCCAGCGGCACGCCGCCGGCGAAGAAGAAGCCGGCCAGCGGCGCGATCTGGCTGAAGGTCTCCACCCGGCCCTGCACATGCGGAGCGATCTGCATCAGGTATTCGGGGTTGAACGCCCACTGCCGCACTTCGGCGGCGAAGGCCTCGACGGACAGCTCGCGCAGCCACTGGCCGTTCAGCCAGGAGAGCTTCTCCATGTCGAAGATCGGCCCGCCGAGGGACACGCGCTGGATGTCGAAGTGCTCGATCATCTCCGCCAGGGTGAACTTCTCGCGCTCGTCGGGCATCGACCAGCCCATGCGGCCCAGGTAGTTGAGCATCGCCTCGGGCAGAAAGCCCATGCGCTGGTAGAAGGTGATCGAGGTGGGGTTCTTGCGCTTGGACAGCTTGCTCTTGTCCGGATTGCGCAGCAGCGGCATGTAGCAGAGCTTGGGCTGCTCCCAGCCGAAGTACTCATAGAGCTTGATCAGCTTGGGTGCCGAGGGCAGCCATTCCTCGCCGCGCAGCACATGGGTGATGCCCATCAGGTGGTCGTCGACCACGTTGGCGAGGAAGTAGGTGGGCAGGCCGTCGGCCTTCATCAGCACCTGCATGTCCATGCGATCCCAAGGGATCTCGACGTCGCCGCGGAGCATGTCCGGCACCGTGCAGATGCCTTCGCTCGGCACCTTCATGCGCACCACGTGGGATTCGCCGGCAGCGATGCGCCGCTGTGCCTCTTGCGGCGCGACGTGCATGCAGTGGCCGTCGTAGCGCGGGGTTTCCTTGTTGGCCATCTGCTGCGCGCGCACTTCGTCCAACCGCTCGGCGCTGCAGAAGCAGGGGAAGGCATGGCCCTTGGCGACCAGCTCGTCCGAGTACTTCTTGTAGATCGCAGCGCGCTCGCTTTGCCGGTACGGCCCGTGGGGGCCGCCGACGTCCGGGCCCTCGTCCCATTCGATGCCCAGCCAGCGCAGGGCGTCGTAGATCTGCTGCTCCGACTCGCGGGTCGAGCGCAGCTGGTCGGTATCCTCGATACGCAGGATGAACTGGCCGCCGTACTGACGGGCGAAGCACAGGTTGAACAGGGCGATGTAGGCGGTGCCGACGTGCGGATCGCCGGTTGGCGACGGCGCAATGCGGGTGCGGACGGTGGTCATGCAGGCTCCCGGACAGAGGGACAAACAGAAGGATGAAAGGCGTGAATGTTAGCAGGCGCGAAGCCGGGGGCTCCAGTCTGCGCAGGGCTTTGTGGGAGCGGCCTTGGCCGCGAAGGCGGAGATCACGACAGCATCACAGCCAAGGCCGCTCCCACCTGAAACTACCCCGGCCCTCAGCCTCGCAGAGCGGGTGAAACCCATCATTGCCCGGTGTCATCCAGCAATTTCTGGTGGGTTGCATCCGTCTCGTTCACCTTCCCGTCGAAACCGTCCCAAGTCCTCTGGATCAAACCTGCAGCAGCCTTTCGCGCAGCGCCTGGATCTCGTCGCGCAGCTGTGCCGCGGCCTCGAATTCCAGGTCGCGGGCCAGCGTGTACATCCGCTCCTCCAGCTGGCGGATGCGCTTGTTGATCTCGCTCGGCGAACGCAGTTCGGCCTCGTAGCGCGCGCTGTCCTCCGCCGCCTTGGCGATACGCTTGCGACTGCGCGCGCCGGGCACCACGGCGCCTTCGAGGATGTCCTGGATGTCCTTCTTCACGCCTCGGGGCACGATGCCACGAGCTTCGTTGAAGGCGATCTGCTTGGCGCGGCGCCGTTCGGTCTCGCCGATGGCGCGCTGCATCGAGCCGGTGATGCGGTCGGCATAGAGGATCGCCTTGCCGTTGAGGTTGCGCGCGGCGCGGCCGATGGTCTGGATCAGCGAGCGCTCGCTGCGCAGGAAGCCCTCCTTGTCCGCGTCGAGGATCGCCACCAGCGATACCTCGGGCATGTCCAGGCCCTCGCGCAGCAGGTTGATGCCTACCAGCACGTCGAAGGCGCCGCTGCGCAGGTCGCGGATGATCTCCACGCGCTCGACGGTGTCGATGTCCGAATGCAGGTAACGCACCCGCACGTCGTGGTCGGCCAGGTAGTCGGTGAGGTCCTCGGCCATGCGCTTGGTCAGGGTGGTGACCAGCACCCGCTCCTCGACGGCGACGCGCTTGTTGATCTCGGAGAGCAGGTCGTCCACCTGGGTGAGTGCCGGGCGCACCTCCAGCTCGGGGTCGACCAACCCGGTGGGCCGCACCACCTGCTCGATCACCCGCCCGGCGTGCTCGGCCTCGTAGGGGCCGGGGGTCGCCGAGACGAAGATGGTCTGCGGGCTGATCCGTTCCCACTCGTCGAAGCGCATCGGCCGGTTGTCCAGCGCCGATGGCAGGCGGAAGCCGTATTCCACCAGGGTTTCCTTGCGCGAGCGGTCGCCCTTGTACATGGCGCCGACCTGCGGAACCGTGACGTGGGATTCGTCGATGACCATCAGCGCATTGTCCGGCAGGTAGTCGTAGAGGGTCGGCGGCGCCTCCCCCGGGGCGCGGCCGGAGAGGTAGCGGGAGTAGTTCTCGATGCCGTTGCAATAGCCCAACTCGAGGATCATCTCCAAATCGAAGCGGGTGCGCTGCTCCAGGCGCTGCGCCTCCACCAGCTTGCTGTGCTCGCGCAAGTATTCCAGGCGATCCTTCAGCTCGGCCTTGATCTGCTCCACCGCCTCCAGGAGCGTCTCGCGCGGGGTGACATAGTGGCTTTTGGGATAGAAGGTGAAGCGCGGTAGTTTGCGGATCACCTCGCCGGTCAGCGGATCGAAGGCGGAGAGGCTTTCCACCTCGTCGTCGAACAACTCGACGCGGATCGCCTCCAGCTCGGATTCGGCCGGATAAATGTCGATCACGTCACCGCGCACGCGGAAAGTGGCGCGAGCGAAGTCCATGTCGTTGCGGGTGTACTGCAGGTCGGCCAGTCGGCGCAGCAGGGCGCGCTGGTCGAGTTTGTCGCCGCGGTCGATGTGCAGCACCATTTTCAAGTAGCTGGCCGGATCGCCAAGGCCGTAGATCGACGACACCGTGGCGACGATAATCGCGTCCGCCCGCTCCAGCAGCGCCTTGGTCGCCGACAGGCGCATCTGCTCAATGTGGTCGTTGATCGAGGCGTCCTTTTCGATGTAGGTGTCGGAGGACGGCACATAGGCTTCCGGCTGGTAGTAGTCGTAATAGGAAACGAAGTACTCCACCGCATTGTTCGGGAAAAAGCTCTTGAACTCGCCGTAGAGCTGCGCCGCCAGGGTCTTGTTGGGCGCCAGCACCAGAACCGGGCGCTGCACCCGGGCGATCACATTGGCAATGCTGAAGGTCTTGCCGGAGCCGGTCACCCCCAGCAGAGTCTGGTGCGACAACCCAGCCTCCAGCCCCTCGACCATCTGGCGGATGGCTTCGGGTTGGTCGCCGGCTGGCTGAAAACGGGTCACCAGCTGGAATTCGGACATGGGAACCTCTCTCGATGATGCTGGCGAACAGTTCCGCTGGGGGGAGCTGACATGAAGCCGGGATGCGCCTGGCAAGACCCGCACGACCGCCAGCCAGCGGGTCCGCCTTCGACATATGGTTGACAGAAAACCCTTGACAGCATATCGCAGGCGGCAGGCATGGCCGCTATACTAGCGCCCCAATTCTACATGCCCCTGCGCACACCGCCGCCCCTTCCGGTCGACGGCCCGTCCGCCTGCGTGGGGGTTGTTGTAGCCAGGCCCTCCACCCTCTTCTTCTTCGAGCACCTCAACCATGAGCTTGTTCTCTGCCGTAGAAATGGCACCGCGTGACCCGATCCTTGGCCTCACCGAAGCATTCAATGCCGATACCCGTCCGACCAAGGTCAACCTCGGTGTCGGCGTCTACTACAACGAAGAGGGCCGAATTCCCCTGCTACGCGCCGTCGAGGAGGCTGAAAAGGCCCGTATCGCCGCCCATGCGCCGCACGGCTACCTGCCAATCGACGGCATCGTTGCCTACGACCAGGCCGTGCAGAAACTGCTGTTCGGCAACGACTCCGCACTGCTCACCGACGGCCGCGTGGTCACCGCCCAGGCCCTGGGCGGCACCGGCGCACTGAAGGTCGGCGCCGACTTCCTCAAGCGCCTGCTGCCGGATGCAGTGGTCGCCATCAGCGACCCGAGCTGGGAGAACCACCGAGCCCTGTTCGAGTCCGCCGGTTTCCGCGTGCAGAACTATCGCTACTACGACGCCGCCAGCCACGGCCTGAGCCGCGCCGGCATGCTGGAGGACATCAAGGCCCTGCCGGCCCGCTCCATCGTGCTGCTGCATGCCTGCTGCCACAACCCGACCGGCGTCGACCTGTCCGGCGACGACTGGCAGCAGGTACTGGAAGCGATCCGCGAATGCGACCACGTGCCCTTCCTCGACATCGCCTACCAAGGCTTCGGCGACGGCATCGAGCAGGACGCCGAGGCGGTGCGCCTGTTCGCCGAATCGGGCCTGCAGTTCTTCGTCTCCAGCTCCTTCTCCAAGTCCTTCTCCCTCTATGGCGAGCGCGTCGGCGCCCTATCCATCGTCACCGCCTCGAAGGATGAAGCCGCCCGCGTGCTGTCCCAGGTCAAGCGGGTGATCCGCACCAACTATTCGAACCCGCCGACCCACGGCGCCAGCGTGGTTTCCAGCGTGCTCAACAGCCCGGAACTGCGCGCCCTGTGGGAAGCCGAGCTGGCCGAGATGCGCGGACGCATCCAGAGCATGCGCCAGACCATGGTCGAGCAACTGGCCGCCCAGGGCGTCAAGCGCGATTTCGCCTTCGTCGCCCGCCAGCGCGGCATGTTCTCCTACTCCGGCCTCAGCGCCGCGCAGGTGGAGCGGCTGCGCAACGAATTCGGCATCTATGCCGTCACTACCGGTCGCATCTGCGTCGCTGCCCTGAACCAGCGCAACATCGCCAGCGTCACCCAGGCCATCGCCCAGGTACTCTGATCCCCCACACCCGGCGGCTCTCCGCGCGAGAGCCGCCGGGGACAGAATGCGGTACGGACAAAACAAAAGGCTATGTCTGAGTTAGCTGTTGCATAGCAGACCTCCCCAGCGATTCCCTCAGACAAATCAATGGATCGAGCTGCGTCTTGTAGCGCTCGAGCATGCGGCGCCA
>NZ_BAAGYK010000025.1:0-999 GCF_054779355.1 Azotobacter armeniacus | reverse complement strand
GGCTATGTCTGAGTTAGCTGTTGCATAGCAGACCTCCCCAGCGATTCCCTCAGACAAATCAATGGATCGAGCTGCGTCTTGTAGCGCTCGAGCATGCGGCGCCAACCCAGATAATGGGCCAGGTACTGGGTGGCCACACCATGAAAGGGGATCATCCAGCGCTTCAGCCGGCTGTCGCAGGCATTCACGTTCTGAATGTGGAAAGGCCCATCGACCCTGCGTCCATGACTCGGATTGACCTGTCGACGGGTAATGCCTTGCGCCTTGGCGAAACGGGAATAAACGGCAGCACTGTCGGTGCAAAGAATCGCATCGGCATCGATCAGCGGCCGTAGCCGCTCCCCGACATGCAGCGCATCGAGCTTCTCCAACTGAAAGTCGGCCTGTTGGCCGCTGCGATCCCGCACCACCCCGACAGGAATCTGCTCGGCGGACAAACCACGTCGCTTCGCGCTTCCTCCGCGTTTGCGAGGCGGGCGCGGCAAGTCTCGCCGTCCCTTGAACGACTCCAGGCAGAAGGTCTCGTCGGCCTCGACGATGCCGGATTCATGCTGGGCCTGATGGTCGGCAATCCGAGACAGGAACCGGTGTCGCCACAGGAAGGCCGTGTTCTTGCTGACACCGCAGTGTTTCGCCGCCCTGCGTACGGTCAGGCTCTGGGTCAGGGCCTCGGCATAGGCTTGCCAGGGATGACGCTTTCGCAGTCGTGCCATCGGTGTGCCGGTCAGCGGGTTGCTGGTTTTACTGCAGGACTGGCAGCGATACCGCGGCAGACCGCCACAGGAACCCCACGGCCGTAACTCACCGGAGCGGCAATGGGCAGCGACTTGGCGTGGTGATCATGTCCTGTGGAAGGGGGCCTGGTGCCGACAGGCATGCCTTCAACTGCTCACGCTGCTCCGGGGTGAGACTGGAAAGCTGAGCGATCCAGTGGTTGAACTGACTCGCTTTCATGATCCACCCCCACAGGTGGAGACGTCATGACCAGCTTAGCCTGTT
>NZ_BAAGYK010000024.1:0-2649 GCF_054779355.1 Azotobacter armeniacus | reverse complement strand
AAGGCTCGCCGCAGGCGACCGCATAGCGGCTTGGCCTTGACGGCCAGGAGCGACCAGACGCTTCGGGCTGGTGGCTGGGGATGCTCTTCCCCCAGCCGCCTGCCTCGCGGCGAGCAGTCCCCGAAGGGCCGCCGGAGGCGCTTAGGAGCACGTGAATATCTCGCGGGCTTGTGGCCCGTAGGTCGCAATGACGCGCTCGATGCCCTCTGGATAAACAACCAACAAAAAACCCATAAATAGCCTACAAACAGCCAATAAACGACCTACGTAGCACCCAGATCACTGTCATGGCTCAAGAGCTAGATAGAGCACAGGCACGCCAGGGATGTATACACATCCGCGAGCCAAAGGGTGCCCCTTTGAAACCCGAACCCTGCGCCTCTACGAGTCGAAAGAGCTGCAGGATGGCCCCAGCCAGTATGGTCTAGGGGTACTCCTGCCGGGCGTGCAGGACGTTCACGACCTCGATCCGTTCGGCAGTCACCCGGTAGACCAGAACGTAGTTTGGGTGAGCCACCACCTCGCGAGTGCCTGGCACGCGCCCGGAGCGGTACAGGTAGGGGTGTTCGGCCAGGGGCAGCACGGCCGACTCCAGGCGATCCTTGAGCCGGCGAGCGGCCTGGGGATCTTCGTTGGCGATGTAGCGGATGATTTCTGCCAAGTCGGCTCTGGCGCTGCTGCGCCAGATGATCGGCAGCATCAGGCGTTGCCTCGGCGGCGAGCCTCGGCCTGGGCGATGATGGCCTCCATTTCGGCCATCACCTGGTCATGCGGGATGCCCGGGCGCGGATCGTCCAGCGACGCCTGCACCTTGGCGCGGAACCAGCGGTCATAGCTGGCTGCCTGCTCTTCGGTCTCGAACTCGGACACGATGGGGGAAAGCTTGGCGCTCATAGGGGGCCTCCGGTGTGATATCGGGGAGTCTACCTCAGTCGGTGACCTCGGCCTCGCGGTTCAGGCGGGCGCGGAGGGCCTCCCAGGACTCACCAGGACGCGCCAAGTTGCGAATCTCGTCGTCAGTCGGCGTGCCGCCCCTGCGCTTCGCTGTGGCCTTCCTAGGGGCCTTCCCGACCGCGACCGCCTTGGCGGGCTTCTTCGGCCCGAAGTCGAACACCAGATGCGTGACACGCCGGCCGGTCTTGCGTTGCGTCCAGGAAAGCGACAGAGGGCTGTGCTCGTTGATCTGCTCCACGGCCGGCTCGATCACCCAGCGTCGCAGGTCGGCCATCAGCGGGTAGCGATCCTCCAACTGGAGCCAGCGGCGCAGATCGTCCAGGGCGACCTCTCGGCGGCCTTCTGGCCACTGCGCCAGTAGCTCGTACAGGCGGATGCCATAGGCGCTGGTCATCTTGGCCACGTCGGACAGCGCGTAGCGTGTGAACTCGCGCTGGAGGCCGGTCAGGTAGGGGAGGATGTCCTTGCCGAAGCGCAGCTCGATGCGGCCCTCCTGGTCGATGTAATCGACCGACTGCACCCAGCAGGTGACGCGGCGGCGTCTGGAGCGAATGGTGACCCCATCCGGTTCCAGGATCAGAGTCACTCGGCGCGTCTGCAGGCGCTCAGCCGCGCTCTGGAGGTCACGGTAAGCCGTCTTCGGATCAGTACCGCACAGCTCCGCTATCTCGGCGGCCGTGACGCTGTACAGCACCGCGTCGGTGATTGGCTGGTCGCGGCGCACCTGGGAGATAGCGGAGAGGATGACACGCTGCTCTGCAACGCTGAGGCGGTACGACGCCTCGATGATGTGGTTCGACTTCACGACAAGCTGACGGTCTAGGTCCATGACTCCCCCCTTATTTATGAGAAATCTACGCCTCTCACATTAAACCGTCAATCCCTCCACATTAAACCGTCAATCCCTCCACATTAAACCGTCAATCCCTCCACATTAAACCGTCAATCCCTCCACATTTAGATGCTAGAACCCGCGCCGTTCGCGGCCTCCAGCCGTCCTAAAAGTAAAAAGTAAAAAGTAAAAAAGCGCGCGCGAGGCGCGGGGCACCCCTGCGGGGCACCCCTGCGGGGTTCCCCCACCGCTACGCGGCGGCTCCCCCTCCGGCTGAAAATGCCCTCCTTCGTCGGATGCTCTCTAGAGGCGCAGGAACCCAGCTACGGCGCCCCCATGAGAGGCGCGGAGCGGTGCGGCGAAGAGCGAGAGGGGGGGAATGCAGGATAGGTAGTTCACCGGTGAACTACGCGCGCACCCCGTGCGCCTCCTGCCCCCTCTCTCCGGACCCGATGCCCGACCCATGGCAGCTCCGCACCGGCCGGCGCTTGGCTGGCCCTACCAACCGCGGACTAGGTTGAGCCAAGCACCGGCATCAAGGCCGTGCGCAAGGTGACGACCAGGTGCCGGCACAAGTGCCTAGCGGCACTGGTAGGCAGTGAAAGGGGCAGGCGAGCGTGCGGATAGCTCCGCGACCATCCTGTAGCCTCCTAGGAGGCCCGTGGAGGCCCGTGGAGGCGTTTTCAGGCGGTTTGGTATGGGTATGCATGGGTTGGCAGAGAAACGCGCTCTGAGAGGCTCTGAGGAGCTATGGCGGTCAAGGCTCGCCGCAGGCGACCGCATAGCGGCTTGGCCTTGACGGCCAGGAGCGACCAGACGCTTCGGGCTGGTGGCTGGGGATGCTCTTCCCCCAGCCGCCTGCC
>NZ_BAAGYK010000023.1:0-1294 GCF_054779355.1 Azotobacter armeniacus | reverse complement strand
GACGCATCGATTGTTTCACTGCAGTCGATGTGGTCAAGGTGAATTTGCGAGTTCAAGCGCGAATTTTCGGCGAATGTCGTCTTCACCCCATCCAGGCAAGGCCGCGAGGCCGCAGATTGCTTGGGGTTATATGGTCAAGTGAAGAAGCGCATACGGTGGATGCCTTGGCAGTCAGAGGCGATGAAAGACGTGGTAGCCTGCGATAAGCTTCGGGGAGTCGGCAAACAGACTGCGATCCGGAGATCTCTGAATGGGGAAACCCACCCGGCACAAGCCGGGTATCTTGCACTGAATCCATAGGTGCAAGAGGCGAACCAGGGGAACTGAAACATCTAAGTACCCTGAGGAACAGAAATCAACCGAGATTCCCTTAGTAGTGGCGAGCGAACGGGGACTAGCCCTTAAGCTTGCTTGATCTTAGTAGAAGGCTCTGGAAAGTGCCGCCACAGTGGGTGATAGCCCCGTATACGAAAGGATCTGGCAAGTGAAATCGAGTAGGACGGCGCACGTGAAACGTTGTCTGAACATGGGGGGACCATCCTCCAAGGCTAAATACTCCTGACTGACCGATAGTGAACCAGTACCGTGAGGGAAAGGCGAAAAGAACCCCGGAGAGGGGAGTGAAATAGAACCTGAAACCGTATGCGTACAAGCAGTGGGAGCCCACGTTGTTGGGTGACTGCGTACCTTTTGTATAATGGGTCAGCGACTTATATTCAGTGGCGAGCTTAACCGAATAGGGGAGGCGTAGCGAAAGCGAGTCTTAATAGGGCGATCAGTCGCTGGGTATAGACCCGAAACCGGGCGATCTATCCATGAGCAGGTTGAAGGTTAGGTAACACTGACTGGAGGACCGAACCGACTCCCGTTGAAAAGGTAGCGGATGACTTGTGGATCGGAGTGAAAGGCTAATCAAGCTCGGAGATAGCTGGTTCTCCTCGAAAGCTATTTAGGTAGCGCCTCGTGTATCACTGCTGGGGGTAGAGCACTGTTTCGGCTAGGGGGTCATCCCGACTTACCAAACCGATGCAAACTCCGAATACCGGCAAGTGTCAGCACGGGAGACACACGGCGGGTGCTAACGTCCGTCGTGAAAAGGGAAACAACCCAGACCGTCAGCTAAGGTCCCAAAGTCCTGGTTAAGTGGGAAACGATGTGGGAAGGCTCAGACAGCTAGGAGGTTGGCTTAGAAGCAGCCACCCTTTAAAGAAAGCGTAATAGCTCACTAGTCGAGTCGGCCTGCGCGGAAGATGTAACGGGGCTCAAACCAGGCACCGAAGCTACGGGTTCACAC
>NZ_BAAGYK010000022.1:0-7195 GCF_054779355.1 Azotobacter armeniacus | reverse complement strand
CAACAAGCCTTCGATTTGTTTGAATTGCTCGGCGGTCAGTTGCATGGCACTCGGTCTCAACACTATTTGCTGCATTATAGCAAATAGTGTTAACAGGCCATAGCCGACACCCGCGCCCGAATCGATAGGCAGCCTGGATACCCGGCGTGCGCCATATCCTTCGATTGTCTCGAACTCTTAAAAGCGCGCCGCCTCGAAGCTGTCGGCCCGCGCCATCCGCCACATGCGCGCATAGAACTTGCTGGCGATGCTGTCGCCGAGCAGCTCTCCCGGCTTGAGGAACGTGTGTGAAAATTGCGCACCCGTTCGACCTTGTCCGGCACCACCAGGACGCGCTGGCGCAGCGGGTCCTGCCGGTCGGGCAGCGGTTGGTGTGGCAGTTCTGCGACTGGATGCAGCCGATGGCGAACATGACGGCGAGCAGGGGCAGGCTGACGAGGCTGAGCAGTACGCAGGCGGAAAAGAAGGCGTAGCGGCCGAGCAGGGTGAAACTCATTGGAATTCCTAAAGCGGGTCAAGGTTCTTTCGGAGGGATGGGTTCTTCCAGGACGTCCCGGGCAAACAGTCCTTCGAGGTCGTCGAAGTAGGCGTGGGTGGTCTTGAGGCTGGCGGCCTCGTCGCTGGCCACCTTGTGCAACTCGCGCAGCATCTCCTCGTCGTGGCGGCGAAAGCGCCCGATGCGTGCGGCAATCTGCTGCTCGCTCAGGCCAAGCCCGAGCAGCACCTGGCGGCCCATCTCCAGGCTGGAGAAGAAGGTCTCCCGCACCGGGCCGGCATTCAGATCCAGCAGGGTGTTCAGCTGCGCCCAGTCCAGAGCGCGGGTGATCACCTTCATGTGCGGATAGCGCTGGCGGACCAGCCGGGCCGTCTCGATGTTCGCCTGCCCGTCGTCGGTGGCGATGACGAAGAACTGCGCATGCTCGGCCTTGGCGGCATGCAGGATCTCCAGACGCAGGGGGTTGCCGTAGTAGATGGGCAGGTTGCTGATCTTGCGGTTGAACTCCACCGTCTCAATCGCCGTGTCGAAAGCCACGAAAGGCACTCGCTGGGCGTGCAGGAGCCGGGCGACGACCTGACCGACACGGCCCATTCCCATGATGATGACGCGTGGTTCGTGCTCGATGAGCAACTCCTCCTGCTCCGGTGCAGCGGTCTGCCGGACCGGACCGGACAGCAAGGAGAGCAGCATGACCACCAGCGGGGTGAGCGCCATCGACAAGATGATGGTCAGGACCAGCAGGTCGTACAGCCTGGCATCGAACAGGCCGTGGCTGCGGGCGATCGAGAAGACCACGAAGGCGAACTCCCCGCCGCCGGCGAGCACCACGCCCAGGCGCAGGGAGGAATCGGGCTGCAGGCGTCCGGGGAACCGGCCGACGAGAGTGACCAGCGGCAGCTTGAGCAGGATCAGCAGCAGGGCCAGGCCGATCACCATCCAGAATGAATCCACCAGCAGATCGAGGTTGATGTTCATGCCGACGCCGAGGAAGAACAGCCCGAGCAACATGCCCTTGAAGGGCTCGATCTTCGCCTCCAGGGCATGGCGGTATTCCGATTCGGCCAGCAGCACGCCGGCCAGGAAGGCGCCCAGCGCCATGGAGACGCCGATCCACTCCATCAGCAGGGCGCTGCCCATCACTACCAGCAGCGCAGTGGCGGTGAGGATATCCTGCAGGTCGCCCTTGGCCACGATGCGGAACACCGGGCGCAGCAGATAGCGCCCGCCGACGATCAGCCCGCCCACGCAGGCGACCACCTTGAGCAGCTCGACGAGGGGATCGCCGCCTTCGCCGCCCACCTGACCGACCCCGCTGAGCAGCGGAACCAGCGCCATCAGCGGAATGGCCGCGATGTCCTGGAACAGCAGCACCGAGAACGCGAGGCGTCCGTGGGGCATGTGCAGCTCGCGGCGCTCGGCAAGCAGCTGCAGGACGAAGGCGGTGGAAGAGAGCGCCAGGCCGAGTCCAAGGACGACCGCGCTGCTCCAGCGCTGCTGGAAGAACGCCATGGCCACACCGCCGATCGCCGTGCCGCACAGCAGCACCTGTGCCAGACCGGCGCCGAAAACCGCGTGGCGCATCAGCCAGAGGCGTTTTGGCGACAACTCCAGGCCGATGATGAACATCAGCATCACCACGCCCAGCTCGGAAATCCGCAGAATGCTGCCGGGATGATCAATCAGGCCGAGCACGCTGGGGCCGATCAGCACGCCGCCGATCAGATAGCCCAGCACGGACCCCAGCTGCATGCGCTTGGCAAGCGGCACGAGCACGACCATGGCGAGTAGACACACCACACTGGCCTGCAAGAGGCGCGACTCATGTTCCACGACGAAATACCTCGATGAGCGAGCCTTTGGAAAGACGGAACAGGCAGGCGTGACGAACGGCCAGCAGCCTGCTCCGGGGAAGTATTCCAATTGTGCCTCTGGCCTGGCGTTTTGGCAGCTGATCCCCGTCATCGTCTGTGGCTGGAGAGGACGGGGGGAAACATGGCCGAGCGCCGCGGACTGGTGGATGGAATGATCAACACCAGACCGCCAGGACACCCGAAGCGGGTAGGCTCCGGCGGAGTGTTCGTGCATCATCCATATCCATGGCTACAACGGGTTTTCGGGGTTCGAAGCCCAAACCAAAAGTTCGCATAATGTATATTATGTTAAATATAAGCCGTGAAGAAGGAAGCAGTGGGATCGCCAACTCGTTGGCCATCAACGACTGCCGACAAGCTTGGCTAAAGTCGCTCAACGGCTTCCCTGATTTTGGCAATCAACGCAGGAACCGCATGCAAGCGCTGCTGCTCTTCCTCGAGAACTCTCTCGAAGGCGCGTTTCTTCAGGGCGTCGATATCGAAATTGCCACGACTGTTCACGGGAACCGTGCTGAGTAGAATGTCGAAAAGTCGGTCCACGGCATGCAGACGCCCCCACAAATAGTCGTTCTCGCGAATCGACCGGCCGAGAAACCCGCCAAAGCTCGCAAGCGATTGGCCAAGCAGCACGTTTTTCTGGCCGTCGAGCATAATGCTGTTCGCGTCTTCGGGGCTGATGCGGTCCACCAGGATTTCCTCAATAAGCCCCGCATCGCTATCCAGCGACAACGCATTCACGGTTGGGCGCAGGATGATGTCCCAGAAGAAATAACCTAGATATCCGGTAAGAATGGCGTTGCGGCTTGGTTCCTCCAAGCTCAGAACCAGGGACGAAGCCAGCACGGCATCTGCATTGTCAGCCGTTCTGGCAAGATCACATTCCTGCGCCAAGCGTGCGATTAGTCTGGTTATTTCTTCGAATCTACCCGGCTCGAGCATGGACACACCGCCGGAAACACTGTGGTCCGCACCCTCCTCCAGAAATATATCCCGACAGGCTGCGACGGCCTGTCGACTGAGAAAATCGATGTTGTCGAAAATGGATAATTCATCGATGCATTTGTGTATTTTGATTTTCAGCAGATCGAGTGCTTCCGAATTGGCAATGCTGGTTTGGTCGTTGGAAACTTCAGGGTAGAGATCATTGATTTCATGCAGGACGAAGCTCAACCGCCTTCTTTTGTAGATCACTCCGAAATCCACAACCATTCTTCCGAAAAGCGGCAGATCGATGTTTCTGTACACATTCTCCGACACGACGTAGGAGTCGGCGATGACTCCCTGCTGCCTGGCCCATGTCTCGATGACCTCCTGAACTCGACACGCTTCTGGCGAATTGGCGGTGTACTGGCAGGCACTGGTAATGATCTGCACGATGAAGTCCAGGGCTTCGAGAACCAGCGAACGCATCCAGACGTCATAGACGACCGTGGTGCCAGCCAGAAGGCTGACCGATGAAAGCCGCCAGTGCCGCACATCGTCAGCCGTGAAGTCCCCTTTGAGCCCTCCCGCGGTCACCTGCTCTATCAGTTTCGCGACAAGAGGCCGGGCATTGGAGATCGCCATCTTCAGGCGTCTGGCCTGTACGTTGTAGCGGCTGATAACCGCCAGCTCGTTATACACTGGATCATGGCGCGGAAGGTCCGAGAGCGCCCCCCGCAAGGTCGCGAAAAAGCCGGGCGCGCCGGCTCCGGAAACCGCCTTTCCCATCCCCGGATGGGGATCTATGAAGACCAGACGACGGTCCACCTCACGGAAAGCGCAGTGGGTGCGAATTGCTTCGACGCAAGCCATGATCGGCTTGTTGTCGAGCACGCTGCCGTCGAGCAGTATCGCCTCTTCGGGATTTTCTCCCTGCTTGTGATAGTGGCGAAAATTTCGCTCCAGGAAATGCGCGCGTGCCGGCCATGGCATGTGACGCTCCGCCAGAATCTCGTCGATCTCACGAATCCGCGCGGGCGGAAACGCCCCTGGAAAAGAGGCTGTCGCTCGCCCGGCAAAGGCAAGGGAGGGAAAATTGTCGACGTCAAAGTCACTCAGAAGATGCCCAGTTTTGCGATGATCGAGGCTGAAGCGCAGTAAATGGCGGTGCTCCCGCTCATAGGCGACCGGTGGATCATGGATGAAGATCGGCCGTTCGATCCCGCGGAAATCCGTGACGGTCACCAGCAGATCGAGCTTTGCTCCCTGTGGCAACAGCGACTCCCATGGCGAACTGGAAGTTTTCATCGCCGTCAGGCCATCGAGTATGAGCGTCGTCAGGCGACGACCATCCAGGGGAGGCTTGAACCAGCGAGAACGCAGGAAAATCGAAATCCGCTTTTCCATTTCTGCATCGGCCTTTCCCGGGAGCAAGCCCTCGCGGTCGAGCCGGGTGAGCAAGGGGCGCATGAGCGGCCAGAAATACCACTTGCTCCAGAGCCGCGCTCTTGCCTCGGGGGCCAGCAGACTCAGCATGTCGGCTTCATTGAGCCACATGCTCGTGATCGGTATCAGACTGCGATCGTGGGCCAGTGCCGAAGCCAGGGTCACGCCATTGATACCCCCCGCCGAAGACCCCGAGATGACGTCGACAATCACCCGGAGGAAAATATCCTTCCCAAGCGCCTCCAGGAATTCACGATAAACGTCGCCGGTGGAGTTCTCCGGCTCGTCCGGGTAATTTTCATGAAGGCTGCGCGCCGGTTTTTCCTTGCCCTCGTAGGGTCCGTTTCCGTGGTAGATCTTCGATGCTCGAACCAGATTGAGAATTTCCCGAGTGATACCATGCTGGTAAATCGCGAGCGATACACCGCCAAAGAAAACGACCGCCAGTCGAAGCTCTTTCTCTTTCATTAGTCTGTGCTGAGCAAATCAGTTTTGCAGACCATCGCCACCCCCGGGCCGACTTCTCGAGTATTGAGCGTTGACAAAACTAGTTCAGGGAATGGGAAAGTAAAGGCGTTTCGATAGTGCGCTCCATGGCTACGCAGGGCTCCGTGGGCGGCTTGCCCCCTTGGAGGCGGTAGACGGAACTGCCGATCGACTCGCTTCCCGGCCGGCCAAAGCAGACAGATGCACTGACGAGTCGATTGACTTCGTCGACGGTCCCTCCAGAATCGCCCCCATGACCATCATGACTCCCAAACCCCGCCGTGGCCGCCCGCCCAAGGTTGCGCGGGAATTCCCCGACACCCGCGAAGCGCTGATCCGCTGCGGAATGGAAATCCTCACCGAACAAGGCTTCATGTCCACTGGCATCGAGGCCGTTCTCAAGCGCATCAGCGTGCCCAAGGGCTCCTTCTATCACTACTTTGACAGCAAGGAAGCTTTCGGCCGGGCGGTGCTGGAAAGCTATGGCGCCTACTTCGCCCGCAAGCTGGACCGCTGGCTGCTGCAGGATGAAGTACCGCCGCTGCAGCGCCTGCGCGATTTCGTAGAGGACGCCAAGGCCGGCATGGCGAAATATGAATTCCGCCGCGGCTGCCTGGTGGGCAATCTCGGCCAAGAAGTGGCCATCCTGCCGGAGAGCTTCCGCGAGCAGCTGGAGGCCACCCTGTGCGACTGGCAGCGCCGCCTGACCGCCTGTCTGTGTCTTGCCCGGGAGCACGGCCAGCTGGCCGCCGACGCTGCCTGCGAGGAGCTCGCAGCCTTCTTCTGGATCGGCTGGGAAGGCGCCGTGCAGCGTGCCCGGCTGGTTCGCAACGGCGCGCCGCTGGATATCTTCCTCGAGGGATTCCTCGCCGGACTGCCGCGCTAGCGGCCGGGCTCTCCGCCCGCGGGAAGCCTCGCCCTCCCCGCCTGGCCGGCCGGCCGGCTCAGGCCGGCGCGGGCGCCCGCAAGTTCAGCGGATCGACCAGTCCGGCCGCGATGGCCATGCCGACCAGATCGGCATGCCGCTCGGCCTGCATGCGCTTCATCACCCGCATTCGGTAGAGATCGACAGTCTTCACGCTGATCGCCAGCTGCTCGGCGATTTCCCGGTTGGTGTAGCCCTGCACCAGCGGCAGCAGCACGTCGCGCTCGCGCGGAGTGAGCGCGTCCAGCCGCGCCTGCAGCTTCTCCTGGCCGCGGCTGCCGGAGCGCCGTTCGCCGAGACTACCAAGGGCCTGCTGTACGCTGTCGAGTAGCATCTGCTCATTGTAGGGCTTCTCGATAAAGTCGCAGGCACCGGCCTTGAAGGCCCGTACCACGATGGGCACGTCGGCGTGCCCGCTGACGAAGATCACCGGCAGGTCGATGCCCCGCGCGCGCATCGCCTCCTGCACATTCAGTCCGCCCATGCCAGGCATCCGCACGTCCAGCAGCACGCAGGCGTTGAGGCTGGGGTCGCAGGCGTCGAGAAACTCCCGCCCGCTGATGAACGGCAAGGCCTTGAGTCCCACTGACTCGAGCAGCCAGACGGTCGAGTCCAGCATGCCCTGGTCGTCGTCCACGACGTACACCACCTGCTCCATCGAGATTCTCCTATTGTTGTCGTTCGGCTCCGCCTTTCCGGGAAATTGCCAGGCATCACCCTGCCTTGGAAAGTTGGCCACAAGCATGTAGAAGACGCCGCTCGTGGGCAATTGCCATCCGAAGCGCCGTGATGCCCTCCCCCGTTCAGATTTTCTGAGTACGGTTTTGGTTAGCTGGATAAGATGGTTTTGGTACAGGTTTTTCTTCCATTAGATTTCCGATTACAGAATATCAAACGAGACACCAACCTTAGTACTACAGTTGCATATTTGATTTTCATCTGGCTTGATGCTCGCCCTTGCCTGGGAGAGACCGGATGACAGGTGCATCGATCGAGACGACGCTGGAGTTGTGGGCTTCATCGCTGCGCGAGGTCAAGGCGCGTATG
>NZ_BAAGYK010000021.1:0-89556 GCF_054779355.1 Azotobacter armeniacus | reverse complement strand
CATCGCTGTCCAGGAATGAAATATATTCGCCAGTTGCGATTTCAAGCCCCGTGTTTCTGGCGACTGATACTCCTTGATTTTCTATGTTTTTAATTATTATGTTTTTGTGCTTGGTGCGAAATTCCTCAAGTATTGACAGGCTTGCATCGGTGGATCCATCGTTGATTGCGATGATTTCTATATTGTCATAATCCTGGTGGATGGCTGAGTCCAGGCATTGTGCAAGATAGGGCTCAACATTGTAGACGGGTATGATTATGCTGACTTTCTCTGGGTTCATGATGTCTTCCTTGGTTGGGTAAGTGAATGAGAGAGGTAGGGGCGACTGTTTGGCTGAATGTTGAGTCATATCGTTGTTTCGCGCAGTTCACAGAGAAGCCTTGTCGGCTTCTTCAAAATATCGCTTAATCCTTTTGAATGACTCGTCATTATTGCAAACTGAAACTCCCAGTTGGCCGAGAGTTTTTACCTTTGCCTTATTCAAAGCCTTGCCAAGAAGGTTCTTCGAGACCAAGGTGTTTTGTTTTTCCAAACCGTGCTCATGTTGAATAAAGAGAATTTCACGCATTGCCTCTGGGCATGTCAAAACAGGAGTTTTGGACCGGGCGATTATTTCGCTTATCCATAAATCATCGCTTTTCGGACAGATTTTCAAGTAGTCCTGGTTGTTCAAGAGTTTTTCTTTGATATGCTTCTTTTTAAGAATCACTCCACCTACGCCAGTGATCAAATAATCGCTATCAAGCTCGATTTCTTTTTGCGATATAGGCCAAAGCATATAAGTCTTGTGACGGCCAAAGATGTTTCGCTTGCTGATTCTGACGCGTGAGGCCACGATTTTTTCTTCATTGTGCTCCCGAAATTTGGTGACTAACAGGTTAAGCCAGTTTTCTTTGTAAATCGTATCATCGTCAGCGTAGACGATAACCTGATCTTTAGTTGCCTCGACAAGGGCAGGGAATAGCTTTCTATAGGGGCCGGTATTGGCTGTCCATCTAAACTCTATTATTTTTTTTATTTTATTCAGATCCAGCATCCAGTCCGGCGCTTTGTCTACCCCTTTATCTATGAGGTATGCCTCTTTCGAAACCCAGATCACTATTTTTTCGGGAGGGACCGACTGGTTTAAAAGTGACCATACGGTTTGTGAGCACAGGTCTAATCTGTTATGTGTGGTTGTAATATTTACGGTAATGTTGCTCATATGCTTTAGTGCTCTCTTCCAATCAGTAGGGAAGCCTTTCCGGGAGGCGTCCATATAAGGCTTTCCTTAGGGGCTTGCATCTCTGCGGTCGACGAAAACAATCGTCGACCTGCGCCAAACAGGACTGCTCTGCAAGCGCAAGACTGTCGCCGCTTCCAGGCGACGGCACCTGTAGCCCAGAAGCCTTCGAGGCCCAAATGACTGCTTGAACCCTGTCCACGACTGCTGGGCAAGATCAAAGAATCATCAGGGGTTTTCGCTGTTGGGTCGGGCGTCCTGCGGGACGACGAGGTGGATCCAGGCTGGGACTGTGTGACAACTGGCCGACTGTTCCTGCGGGTGCCGTTCGAGGATCTCCGGGCTCGGTCGGTAGCCGCTGACGGTGCGCTGCAGCAGCTCGCGGATGCGCGGAAAGTCGTCGGCGTCTAGCGCCTCGACCAGCGCCTCCAGGCGTGGTTTCAGCTCTTGCCAGGGCAGGTGCTCCTCGTGGGCGCGCATGATCCGGCTGTGGCTGGTCGGCGTCGCGCCGGCGCCGATCAGCAGTTCCTCGTAGAGCTTCTCGCCCGGCCGCAGACCGATGAAGCGGATCTCGATGTCGCCGTCCGGAGTGTTTTTCGTGCGCAGTGAAAGGCCGGACAGGCACACCATCTTTTCCGCCAGCTCGCGGATCTTCACCGGCTCGCCCATGTCCAGCACGAAGACGTCGCCGCCTTCGCCCATGGCGCCGGCCTGGATCACCAGTTGCGCCGCTTCGGGGATGGTCATGAAATAGCGGGTGATCTCCGGGTGGGTGACGGTGATCGGCCCGCCGCGGCGGATCTGCTCGCGGAACAGCGGGATCACCGAGCCGGACGAGCCCAGCACGTTGCCGAAGCGGACCATGGTGAAGCGGGTGCGGTTGGGCTGCGGCGGCAGGCCAGGCTCGTCAAACAGTTCCACCTCGCGCTCGCCGGAGAAGGCCTGCAGCACCATCTCGGCCAGGCGCTTGCTGCCGCCCATCACGTTGGTGGGGCGCACCGCCTTGTCGGTGGAGATCAGCACGAAGTTGCGTACCCCGGCGCGCACCGCCGCCTGGGCGGTGCGCAGGGTGCCGAAGGTGTTGTTGAGCACACCCTCGCTGGCGTTGAGTTCGACCAGCGGCACATGCTTGTAGGCCGCGGCGTGGTAGAGCGTATCCACTTCCCAGTGGCGCAGCGTGTCGAGCAGGCGACTGCCATGGCGGACCGAGCCGAGGACGGGCACCAGGCGCAGCGCCAGGCCGTCCTGGAGAATCCGCTGCTCCAGTTCGCCCTGGATGCTGTACAGGTTGTATTCCGAGTGATCGAAGAGGATCAACGTGGCCGGCCCGTTGACGAGGATCTGCCGGCACAGCTCCGATCCGATCGAGCCGCCGGCGCCGGTCACCATTACCACTTGGTCGCGAATACAGCGCTCCTGCAGTTCGGGCTGGGGGGGTACCGCATCGCGGCCGAGCAGGTCGGCGACGTCCACTTCCTGCAGGTCGTCCACTGTGAAGCGGCCGCAGGCCAGCTTGGCGATGCTGGGCATCGAGCGTACCGGCATCGGGTGAACCTGCAGCATCTCGAGAATCTCGCGGCGGCGGCTGCGGCTGGCGGAGGGTATCGCCAGGACAATCTCCGCGGCATCGGTTTCCTTCAGCATGCGCTGCAGCTGCTCGGGGGCATAGACCGGCAGGCCGGCGATCACCCGGCCGGCAAGGTGTGGGTCGTTGTCGATGAAGGCCACTGGGCGCAGAGCATTGCCCATGAGCAGCGCATGGGCGAGCTGGTTGCCGGCCGAGCCCGCGCCGTAGATGGCTACCCTGGGCAGGCAGTCATCGTGGCGGCGGAAGGACAGGTCGCGCAGGTTGAACCAGTCGCCGGTGAAGTACTGGCGCATGGCGATACGCAGGCCGCCGATCAGCAGCAGGCTCAGGCCCCAGTAGTTGAAGATCATCGAGCGGGGAATCAGCAGCATTGATTTGCCATGGAGGATGACGACCAGACCCAGCAGCAGCGCCGACAGGGTGACCGCCTTGGCGATGGTCAGCAGGGCCTCGTTGCCCAGATAGCGCATGACCGCGCGGTACATGCCCAGGCGCACGAAGATCGGCAGGGCGACGGCGGGTGCGGAGAGGAACAGCCAGGCATGGCCGCCGAAGGGCTGGATGAGGCTCATGTCCTCCAGGCGGATGTAGAACGCCAGCCAGAGTGCCAGCCAGACGAGCAGGACGTCCACGCTGACCTGTATGAGTCGCTTTTGGCCATGGGACAGGTTGAGCAGGCGCTGGCGAATGGGTTGAGAAGGTTCCTTGAGCTGCGATTTCATCGGACGATGGACTCCATTAAGACATGACATCCGCCGATAAGGGCAGGAATACGAAGGTAGTGTTCTGTCCCTGAGTACGTGACACAGTCCTGGATGAGTGACAGGGGCCGGCCATTGGTCTTGTAGGGGGAAATGGGCCTGAGAGGGCCGGAGTGGCCGAGGAAGTTGACGCGGATTATCCGGTGCGAACCGGTTTTTTCCGAGGTGGTGCACTGTGCCTGGCCCTAGCCGTTCTGTCCGGCGTCGTATTTCCCGGCACATGCCCGCAACAGCACCAGCAGCAGCGAGAGGTTGCCCTTGAATGCGCCGATCTTGGTCGGCACTTCATCTTTCGGGTAGCGCCTGACGGTCGGTAGTTCGATACAGTGATAGCCCAGCCTGGGCACGCGGCAGGAAAGATAGGCGAGCAGTTCGTAGCTCATGAAGACATCGCGAAACGGGGCGATCCGGGGGTCGAGCAGCATTTTCCGACTGTAGGCACGGAAGCCTTGGGTGGTATCGGTCCATCGGAACCCGGAAAACAGGCTGAGCAGTGGCGCATGCAGGAGGCGGATGGCGAAATATCGCGACCGGGGCGTGTTCTCTGCACCCCCGCCTGGGATGAACCGGGAAGCCTGAATGAAATCAACTCCTTGTTTCAGGGCCTCGACGAAGCGGGGTATCGCTTCCGGGTCATCCTTGTCGTTGCCGTCGATGGTGATAATGCCGCCATAGCCCTGGTCGAGGGCGAAAGCATAGGCACAGCGAAGCTGGGCGCTCAGCTTGCCAGGGCCGGTCTTGACCAGCAGTCCGCGCACGCCTTGCTGTTGCAGGACTTCCAGTTCCAGAGAGCCGTCGGTACTGCCGCCATCCACGATCAGCAGGTCGGCAACAGCGGTGATGTCGAGCACGGCCATTCTGGAAAGCAGGTTCTGGATTCTGGCGCCTTCATCGATGACGGGGATCACGACGCACCAGGGATGGCGTCGGCCGAGCCATAAGGGCGTTTCAAAGGCGGGAACTTGCCAATTGCTGCGGGCAGCAGCTGAGTTATCGGAAGTCATCGTCATTTCTTTCAATGAAAAGGCTTGGGGAAGCCTGCTCGGCGCGAGCGTCGACATCAGGAAGGGGTAAGGGCGTGTGCATTATTTTTCAACCGATGCTGGGAGTCGAACAGCCTGGCAATGAAGCCGACCGCGAAAAGCCCGAACGGCAGCGAAAACACCAGGGTTGCATAGCGGGGATGGAAAAAGCAGATGTCCTGGCTGGATGAAGAGTTATATGCGTTATCTTGCGTAAATCGCCATCGCTCAAGACACACGTCGATCTGGTTGACATCTTTCAGCAAAAAATGGTTTTCGGCATAAAAAATTATGCATTACTTCACCGGTGCTTTATTAAAATTTCTACTTTTCGTCTTTCAAAATTAAATTACTATTGATTGGGTCCGGCACATGGAGCACCTCATTGCTAATTGGTTCTATTTTGCTGGAAATACATTTATTTATACTTAGGTCATGCTCACCGTTTCCAGCGACAGAGATATCCAATACAGCTTCTTCAGCTCGGAAAATGTAGACTGGAAATTTAGCCTTATTCCCTTCAGGATCAATTGAGACACGGCCACCCGCATCGGCACCAAATGACAAATCATTCCTGGCCATCAAAAGATGCCTTCCCTTTTCGTGAAAGACATATTCCATCTCTACTCTGTAAAAACCAGGATCTGTGCTGCTTAGAACCAAAGAGCGACCGTCATGTCCAGGGCGGCACTCGATGCTTTTGTGTAAGCGGAGTTGATCGTTTTTTCTCCAGACGATAGTGGTTGGCGACATTTTATGCGGGGTCCAGTTACTCAATAATTCATCGTAGAACCAAAAGTTTTGACTAACACTCCAAGGCTGCCATTCTCGAGATTTTGAGCTCCGGGTCGAGATAATGACTTCCGCATCTTTAAGTTTTTCTATTGCCACTTTTCTTGTGCGGCCAAGAGCATGGATAACGGCGTCGACAGGCCAGGCAGGAAAAATCTTGCGCGTGGCACTCCATAATCCCCAGTACTCCTCTATCACATGCTTCGTATTTGTTTTTCTGACCAGGTTGATATAGTCTCGCCACTCTGAGCCAAGGTACCCTCCAAGTTCGGACACGTAAAAACGATTAGCGTCATTTTTTGCTGCAGCAAGACTGGATCTATAGGACCACCATGCATGTGTGGCAATTGAAAAAGAGATTAAAAAAGAAATAAATACAGCGGAAAGCTCAATGCTCCTCAATGATTGATTAATTGATTTGAATTTTCGCTCTGTTCTGAGATAGGCCAGTCTTAAAATTGTGAAAACTGACGTCGCCAGCCCCCAAAAACAAAATCCTCGAAAATAATAGTCGCCAAGATGACCGCCAACCGATGCCAGAATACCGCCAGCCAATAAAACAGCACCAATCCATGCAATTAGCATGTGCTCGATTCGCTTGGTTTTTATGGCGACGACAGTGGTTAGCACTATAATGGTGAGAGGAAGTATATTTCCTTTGGAGATGAGTCTATAAATTTGGTGTGGGCTAAAAATACGAGTTGATTCGCCATAGGGCCCAAAGAACCACCATTGATCTTTTGCCACATCAAGAAAATTGTATTTCAGCAAGGCCAGTGAATGACCAAGACTTATTAGTTCGAGAAAGATTATCCATGACAAGAGTGCAGAGGAAGAATAAAGCAGTGCATTTTTCAGTTTGAATTGTTTTTTTGTGATGGCGTTTGAGGCAATAAGGAGCGCGAACAATCCGGCGGACGGAATTGCAAAGTCGTTCGACCACAATAAAGCAGTCCCTGTAGTTATTCCGCTCAAGGTAAATTTTAATTTTTCTGATTTGATATTTAAAATCAAGAAATAATAAATAAGTGCCATCAGGTACGGTGCGACAGCTCTGATTGGTCGCAATGATATTCCTGGGTAAGCGGAAAAGCTAAGTGGCTGGGGTAGAGAAAATGAAAAGCAAGTCGCAATCCATATTGGTGTGGCAAAAAAAACAGAACCTGCCGCGAGAGAAGTGAAAAATGATTTTGGCCGAAAGATTAAGTGCCATATCAGTGATACCGATAGCCCTCCTAGCATTAACGTCATGAATTGCGAGGAGAAAACGCTGGCGGAAAGATGCGAGCCAAATAATTTGAAAGCGGGATATAGCGCGAGAAGAGACCCAACGCCAAGGTATGGTAAAAAGTCTTTTCCTGGAATGTGGCCGGAATCAATTCGGAATAGACCGCTAGCTGTTTGGAATGCACCATCCAAATGAGATGTTGGTACATTGATTGCTGCGGTCATGGAATAAGCAACTGACCATAGAATGAAAGACAGGATAGCGCCTATTGCCAGCCATCTGGAAAAGTCGAACACCAATTTGGATTCGCTCATCGTTCAGCTTTTCGATGACCACCCACTACGGGTGCAGTTGAATGAATAATGGCATATGGCTTTATCAGGAGCCGCGGGATATGCGCTCGCATGAGGGCATCTTTCATGTGGAGCTCATAACAAGGCGCCGGGCAGCGATCCGCTGGCGGCCTTTTCAGACCACGCGCGCCGTGATTAGCGCCACACCTGCGATGACCAGCATGATCCCGGCCCCTGTCGTCCAGTGGAAAGCCTCACGGAAGATCAGCAACGACAACAGGGCAACGGTCGCCACGGCTCCCGCGGTCAGGATTGGATGCGCAACATTCAGGGGGAGGCGGACCAGGGCTGCGGCGTAGAGCAGGAAGGTAGCCCCATAAAGTCCCAAGCCCAGCCAGAATGGCCAATTGTGCAAGGCCGCCAGGGGATCCTCGAAGGAGGGGAATTTTCGCGGAGGCATCATGGCCATCTTGACCAGAACGCTGGCGGAAGCATTGGCGACGATACCGAGTATCAGAATGAGCCACTTCATGGCCTGAGTGCACTCCCATGGTCACGGTAATGGCGAATCGCTATATTCAGGGCGCGCTCGATCGAGGCTGCGTGCGCTTCATCCTGGGTCGCCCGCATCTCGATGGTCACCACATGGCCGGGCAGGGTCCGCTCCAGGGCGTCCGCCAACCGTGGATGGTCGGCTCCTCCGTCGCCCAGCGGCAGCAGGTCGGGCTCACTGGCGTGAACATGCCCGATCAGGTCCGCGCAGTCCTGCAGCACCGTCTGGGGATCTTCGCCGTTGATGGTGAGAGCCCCCGTATCCAGTTGCATCCGCACGGCCGGGTGGGCGAGCAGCCTCACCAACTGCGCGGTTTCAGCACTGGTAATCAGGAAATTCGCGCCATAGCGGGTGGGGTTGGGCTCGAGGCAGATCGTCACGCCCTCGGCCTGGGCGATCTCGCCCAATTGCCGGAAGAACGGAATCGCCAGGTCGATGACTGCCTGGTCGCTCAACCCGCCGCGGTCCCGGTTCTTCGGTGAGCCGAACACCAGTCGCCGGGCTCCAAGACCCGCACCGATGCGGCACACGGCAGCGAGATGGCGCAGCATCGCCTTGCGAGCCTCCGGCGGGCCGAAAAGGTTCAGGCCCCGGGTGCCGAACAACAGCGCCTGCATGCCGGTAATCTCGATGCCGCGTTCGGACCACCACTGTCTGACGCGGGTAACATCCTGGTCGGTTGTCTTGCCGGGCTCGGGGAAGTACTTGCCGGGGGCGACATCGATCGCATCGATTCCCCGGTGTTGCAGCAGCCTGGCGATTGCTGGGTCTTCGTCGCGGTCCCAGGCGATGTTGGAAATGGCCAGTCTCATGCCTTCGGCTCCGCGCCGGACTCGTGGGTGGGCGGCTCGGACTGTGCATAAGTCCTGATGGCCTGCAGGCTTTCACGCGCGCTGTACTGGTAACGGCCGGTGCTGCCGAAAATCCGCGCATGGCGAGTCTGCATATCGTAGGTCGCCGGAGGGCTGGCCAAAGGATTGTCGAAAGGTGTGCCGAAGCCTTGCCGTGCAACCTCCGCCACGCTGAGCGGTTCTGCGGTGAGATGAAGCAACTCCAAACCGGCAGCAAGCGCGGTTTCGATGTCGTACCAGAGATTGACCATCGGATAGAACTGAAAAACGCTGCGGCTATCGACCGACTGGAGGTTGTTGTCATTCAAGAGGTCGAAGACAACGTTCTTGCGCAGGCGGGGACCTACGAGTCCCGGCAGGCGGACGATCAGATGCTCGGGGAAGTGATGCTCGACGAATTGCTCGAGCCGGCGGCGGTGCAGGCCATAGGGATGCAGGCCCGACTCGTCGACGGGGCTGTCCTCGTCAATGCCTGAAGGTGTTTTGAACACGTCGACGGTGCTGATCAGGACAAACCTGCGGCAGCGCACGGTTTCCAGAGGGGCAATCAGGTCCTGGATATTTCGCCGATCCGTTTCCGGGTCCCTGTTGGCGATCCATTTCTGAGCAGAAGCGCCAGCGCAAACAATGCTATCGAAGGTTTGGCCCTCGATATCCCGGATGTTTGTCGAGCGGTAACGGGAGTCGAATGAGGTCTGGACCATCAGTGTGGAGCCGACGAATCCGGAAAAGCCGATCAGTGCATTAGTCATTGCAGTAGGCCTTCACTATTTCAATGCGCTTGTCCGAAAAGAGTGGCAGAACTTTGCAGGTGCGTGTGTTCAGGTATTTCAAGAAGGAATCCCGAAGCAGGAGGCGGTCTTTAAGATCGGGAGTCGCTATTACGAAAAAGGCAAGAATCCAGCAGGGTGAAGTGCATGGTTATAATTCAATAACGCAAGGCTATCGTCGCTCTATCCAAAAAAGAGCCGGGCGTAAACCTGTTAAATAATCTCATGTTCATCGAGCCTGTCGAGTGCGTCGTAGATATTGTCTATCTTTCCGCCCAGCACGGAATAACAACCCGGCAACTCGCGGTGCTGTTCGAAAAGGATGGGCCGTCCATCATCGCTTTCATTCTTGATCAATACGGTCTTGACCTCGAATAGAGAGTCGACATGGCTGGCTTCGAACACGGCGGGTATATATCGCCCCACATCCCTGCGCATGCGATCGACCCGGGTTTCATGGTCGTACTGTCCAAGTTTCTGGTAAGGATCGATTCCTGGTTTATCGATCCAATACGAATGCGGGGTGTAGCGGACATGGCTAAGGGTATGCAGGTCGCGCGAGGGAAAGGGCATCATCGAGAAGAAAGGCCCGTCCATTACCGTGATGCCCAGCCCTTGCAGAGAGGAGGGCATCTGCATCAAGGCAATTTCCGTGATTTCCTGTTTGAGGCCGGTTTGGGTCCCCGGAAAATCGCCCTTGAACTGGTTGAGCCCGCTATAGGTGCAATTGAATACATAGCGGCAGGAGATGAGTTCCCGGGCCGCCCGGTTCGTTTCTGTGGCTACGCGGAGACTGCTGTCCATACCTCTCAATATTTCGGTAACCCGCGTCTCATAACGGATCTGCACGCCGCAGGCCTCCAGTTCGCGCTCGGCCCAACTGGCCAGCCGGGTTGCGTCGAAAGCGTATTCCTCGACCAGGAATACGTCCTCGATCAGGTGAGGTTCGAACAGCGCCCGCAGGGTCGGGGCTGCCGGCTGGATCGTGGCACCGATCTCCCGGCAGAAGCGCTCGAACTGTCTGGCGGTGACTTTCGAGTTATGACGAGCGATCGCATAGAGCTTGACGAAGTCCTGCTTCACCGCGTCCGGCCATTGGCGAACGAACCTGGGCAGATTGACCCGGCTACGATAGGCGGTCGTGAAGCTGCGTGGATAGTGATAGCCGTTATGCACCCGGGCCTGATTGTTATAAGAGGCGCGCATGAACAGTGCTGGCTCACGCTCGATCAGGGCAATGCGTTTGAGCCCACGCTGCCTGGCCAGGTAAATGGCAATGACGGACCCATAGAACCCGCCACCGATCACAATGGCATCTTGATCTGGAGCTGAAGTGGGCATCGAAAGGCTTGCTCGATATCAGTGGGGCCTGGCGTCTTTCATCGACTACGACACCGTTTCTTCGACATTCAGCCTCTCACGCCGCACCATGCGGACACTGGTGAACTCCTGGCTTACACAAAAGAGAGGGCCTTCATTCGACAGGCTGGCCATGGTCAGGATGTACTCGCCCAATACCAGCAGGACGAGGGAAATCAGGAAAAACATGCCGGATTGCTGGAGCGAGACGCTGATCCAGCCGGGAGCGATGTCGGCCTTCAAAAGGCCGACTGCGATCACATAGAGGGAGTACAAGAGATTGGCGATGGCCCCGAACAGGGAAAGCGAGGTCACCAGACGCATGGGTGCATGCGTTGTCGAAACCAGTAGCCGCATGCCCCGGTCGATGCTGTCGAACAGATGCTTGCTGGCCTGCCCCTTGGGTGGCGCGCTGTAGCTGAGATTGGCGCGTGTGAACCCTCCGCTGGCGGGAAGATGGCGGTAGGTGACGGCGGGCTGTGGATGCTGAAGGATGAAGTTGACGACTCGCTTGCTGAGGATGCGGTACTGGGGTGCCTCCCTGGCCAGGTGGATGCCGTTGAACCAGCGGTAGAGGGTGTTGAAGACCGCGTAGGCCATCCGATAGGCCAGGCCCTGTTCGGGCTTCTGCTGATTGCTGGCGAAGACCACCTCGGCGCCGTTTACCGCACGCTCGAGCATGGCCGGCAGAAAGCTGATGTCGTCGCTCAACGGATCGATGACGGCGATATAGTCACCCAGGGCATTCTCCAGGCCGACCCAGGATGCGGTATCCGCGTCCACCTCCTTGTTCAGGACATAGACTTGCAAGTTGGCCAGTCCATTTTCGCCGGTGAGCCGCTGGAGGACCGCCATGCTGTCGTCATGGGAGGCGTTATCGATGATGACCAGCTCATAATCGCTGGTGATCGCGGCGACTTCATCGGCTGTGTCCGTCAGCAGCTTTTCCAGGCACTGCGCCTGGTTGCGCATGACGAAAACCACAGTCAGGAAGACAGGGAAAAACATCGCTCGAAACCCTCCAGTACTTGGATGACAGGCCGCAGGCGCGGAGCCGGCCCGTTGTGACGCCGACTGGCTCAGCGGGCCGCTTCGTCCATCACCGCGCCCAGCACTGTGCAGGTCCGCTCGATCTCTGCGGTGCTCAGCGTGGGATGGACGAGGAACATCAGGCTGGTCTCGCCCAGCTCGCGGGCTACCGGCAGACGTTCGGCCGGGTGCCAGCCGGTGCCGTCGAAGGCCCGCTCCCGGTATACCTCGGCGCAGCTGCCGGAGAAGCAGGGGACCCCGCGCGCGACGATCTCGCCGAGGATGCGCTCGCGGTCCCAGCCGGTTTTCAGCTGCCGCGGCTCGACGAACAGGTAGCACTTGTAGGCGGCATGCTCGATGTCCGCCGGCAGTTTCGGCACGCGCAGACCCGGCAGGCGCCGTGCGTTGCTCCAGATGCGTTCGGCGTTGGCCAGCCGCCGGGCATGCCAGTCGGGCATGCGGCGCAGCTGGATGCGGCCGAGCGCCGCCTGGATTTCCATCATTCGCCCGTTGCCGCCGAAACTTTCGTGCAGCCAGCGAAAGCCCGGCGTATGGCGGCGCGAGTAGACCGCCTCCCAGCTCTTGCCGTGATCCTTGAGCGACCACATCTTCGACCACAGCGCCCGATCGTTGGTAGTGACCATGCCGCCCTCGCCACCAGTGCTGATGATCTTGTCCTGGCAGAACGACCAGGCGCCGACATGCCCGATGCTGCCGACAGAACGGCCCCGGTAGTGCGCGCCGTGGGCCTGGGCGCAGTCCTCGATCACCTTGAGGCCATAGGCTTCGGCCAGCGCCATGATCGGCTGCAGGTCGCAGGGCCAGCCGGCCAGGTGCACGCAGAGCAGCGCCCGGGTGCGTGGCGTCAGCACCGCGCGGATGCTCTCGGCGGTGATGTTCTGCGAGTCGCGGTCGACCTCGGCGAACAGCGGTACGGCGCCGGCATTGACGATGCTGGAGGCCGAGGCGAAGAAGGTGCGCGGCGTCACCACCACCTCGTCGCCCGGGCCGATGCCCAGGGCCCTGAGCGCCACATCCAGGGCCACGGTGCCGTTGGCCAGGGCGACGGCATGGGCGCAGCCGGTCCAGGCGGCGAACTCCTGCTCGAATTCGTGGCATTCCTGACCGGTCCAGTAGTTGACCCGGTTGGAGAGGAGCACCGCGCGCACGGCGTCGGCCTCTTCCTCGGTGAAGCTGGGCCAGGGGGAGAAGGGGCTGTCCTGCATCGTCGAAAACCCTCCAGGGCAATCGCGCCATATCGACAGGCTCGGTGGCGCACCACCCTTGTGGGAGCGGCCTTGGCTGCTATGACCAGGCTGACCCGCCCGGCGTGGCCAAGGCGACTCCCACGAGTCCGTTTTACGATAACCCGCCTGCCGCACTACCTGGATTTCCATAGAGCGCGATTGCCCTGGGGAAACTTGCGTTCAGACCGGACGGGCCGGGATACCGACCACCGTGGTGCCGTCCGGCACGTCGGCCACCACCGCCGCTCCAGCGCCGACCATCACGCGCCGGCCGAGACGCAGCGACTGGCGCACGCTGGCGCCGATGCCGATCCAGCTCAGGTCACCCAGCTGCACGCCGCCGGCCAGGCGCGCGCCGGGACTGACATGCACCGCCTCGCCCAGCCGGCAGTCGTGATCGACGCTGCAGCCGGTGTTGAGAATGGCGCCCAGGCCCACCTGGGCGCCGACGTTCAGCACTGCGCCGGCGAAGACCACCGAGCCGGCGCCGAGCCGCGCATGGGGGCTGACTGTCGCCGCCGGGTGGATCAGGGTCGTCAGCGGCGCCCCGGCATCGCGCAGGCGCCGCAGCTTGTCCTGGCGGATGCGGTTGTCACCGATCGCCACCAGCACCCCGTCGAAAGCGGCCAGGGTGTCGAACAGCACTGCGCTATTGCCGATCACCAGCCAGGGGCCGTTGTGCTGGCGCTTCGGCCAGGCATCGTCGAAGAACACCACCGAGCGCCAGCCGCAGCGCTCGGCGGCATCCGCCACCACCTTGCCGTGACCGCTGGCGCCGAGAATGGCCAGTCTTTTCATGACTTGCTCCCAGTGAACCTGGCCATGGTTGCCTCGCCCTCGGCATTGATCCCCTCGCGCGCCAGCACCCGCTTCAGGGTCAGCAGGAGGATCTGCAGGTCGAGGCGAAACGAGCGGTGGTCCACATACCAGACATCCAGACGGAACTTCTCCTCCCAGCTTAGGGCATTGCGGCCGTTGACCTGCGCCCAGCCGGTGATGCCGGGGCGGACCGCGTGGCGGCGGGCCTGTTCCGGGGTGTAGAGCGGCAGATACTCCATCAGTAGGGGGCGCGGGCCGACCAGGCTCATGTCGCCCCGAAGGACATTCCACAGCTCCGGCAACTCATCTAGGCTGGTTGCACGCAGGAAGTTGCCGAACGGCGTCAGGCGCTCGGCGTCGGGCAGCGGATGGCCGTTGCCGTCCAGCGCCTCGCGCATGCTGCGGAACTTGAGCAGCTCGAACGGCCGGCCGTGCAGGCCAGGACGCGTCTGGCGAAACAGCACCGGTGCGCCGATCCGCCGGCTGACCAGCCAGGCCAGCACCAGGAAGGCCGGGGCGAGCAGCAGCAGCCCGCCGGCGGCGGCGAAGATGTCGAGCAGACGCTTGGGCATCAGAGTCCCATCTCCTGCAGCAGCAGGGCATTGATCCGCTGCACGTCGTATTTCTCCTCGGCCAACTGCCGCGAGCGGGCCCCCATGCGTATGGCCAGGGCCGGCTCCTCGATGAAGCGCTGCATGGCGCGGGCCAGTTCGTCTACCGCCTTCACCGGCACGCGAAAGCCGTTGTCGCCGTCCACCACCGTCTCTCGACAGCCGGGGGCGTCGGTGGTGATCACCGCGCGGCCCATGGCCATCGCTTCCAGCACTGTGCGCGGCGTTCCCTCGCGGTAAGAGGGCAGAACGTACACGCTGCAGGCGGCGATCGCCGGACGCACGTCGTCCAGGCGGCCGAGGTAACGCAGCGTGCCGTCGGCCACCCAGGCGTCCAGCTCTGCCTGGCCGATGGCGTCGGGGTTGTCGTCGATCCAGCCGACCAGCGCGAAGATCGCCGCAGGACAGCGGTTTTTCACCCGTCGCGCCGCCGCGGCATATTCGCGTACGCCCTTGTCGCCCAGCAGCCGGGCGATCAGCAGGAAGTGCGGCCTTGCCGACACGGGCGCGACGGGATATTCGGTCAGGTCTACGCCGGAGCCGTTGACCACGCAGGAGGGGGTCGCCGGGTCGAGGATGCCCTGCACTTGGAACAGGGCCTGGTCGTCCGGGTTCTGGAAGAACACCTTGTGGGTACGGCGCAGGGCCAGTGCGTAGAGGCGCGGCACCAGGGCGTGCAGCAGGCCACGGTAGCCACGCTCCTGCGCCTCGCCGAGGAAGGCGTAGCCCAGCCCGGTGATCAGCGCGAAACGTTGCGGCACTCCGGCCAGCGCGGCCGCCAGCGAGCCGTAGATCACCGGCTTGGCGGTGTAGCCGAGGACATGGGTCGGCCGGATGCGCCGCTTCAGCCGCCAGAGATGCAGCAGGGTGGCGCAGTCCTGCAGCGGGTTCATGCCGGTGCGCCATAGCGGAATGTCGTGCACCCGCAGGCCGCGCTCCTCCAGGCTCCGGCGCAGGGGGCATCCCGGCGCCAGTTGCGGCGCCGCCACGTGCACCTCCAGGCCACGGGCGAGCAAGGCCTCCAGCAGCGGGCCGCGAAATGCCAGGAGCGAATCGGCGAAGCCAGCGACGAGCAGGAAGATCATGGCTTGTGCCTTTGCCCGGGGTGTCCGGGTCGGATGCCGTAGCGTTGGTAGATCCTCATGACCGGCGTCAGCGGGGGGTTCGTCGGGTGCGGCTGCGGGCGCGCTGTGCCGATCGCCGAGAGGAACAGGAGGATCAGCATGGGTGCGAACATCCATTTCTGGCGCAGGGCGATGCCCAGGTTGGCCGTGGTCATGGCCAGCACCAGCCAGGCGATCAGGGCATAGCTCCAGAGAAAGATGCGGTTTTCCGAGTATCGCCGGCCGGCGGGGCGGCGCAGCATGGCTCGTCCGCCCATGACGAACAGATAGAGCAAAATCACATTGTCGAGGGCGGCGGCCAGAGCGAAAAGGTTGTGCGCCTCGAACGGCAACGGGCGGAACAGGTAGGTGAACAGCTGCATGGGCAGGCTCATGGAGGAGATGTCCACCGCGCCGCCGCCCTGCATGTTCCGCTCCTGGCGACCTTCCACGTAGTTCATTAGCGATTCGGCATCGGTGCCTTTCACCCCGGCATACTCCAGCCCGAAGGGCACCAGGGCTGCGGCCACGGCGACGGCGACACCGCCCAGCAGCACCCTCCTGAGCACGGAGGCACCGGGTTGCAGCAGCAGGGCCAGGCTCAGCCCCATGATCAGCATGCCCGCCATGTGCGGGCGGACCAGCAGCATGGTGGCGATGGCGATTCCGATCAGGGGGATGCGCCGCTGCAGGTCCAGCGCCGCCCACAGGGCGAAGCCGGTGGCGAGGAAGGACAGGGCGTCCTTGCCGATGCCTGAGGACCAGAAGCTCACCGAGGGCAGGAACACGATGAGGATGGCCAGCCGGCGGAGCGTGCGCGATTTGCCCTGGGTGACGGCGCGCAGACTGGCGTCGAAGGCCAGCAGGCCGAGGCCGCCGAAGATGTTATAGACCAGGAAGATGCCGAGCAGGGACAGCCCCAGCCCCTCGATCAGCAGGCGGGTCAGGAAAAGGACCCCATAGGTGCCAACCTGGAATTCGCGCGCACTACCCTGGGCTGTGAGGTAGTAGCCGATCGCATCGCCGCCATAGGTCAGGGTGTACCAGGCATAGACCAGGCAGAACAGCGTGTGCCAGCTATAGAGAGCCAGGCTGCGGCTGGTGCTGGTCTTGAAATAGTGTCTGGCCCAGGTGATGAGGAGCGCTCCGGCGAGAAAGACCAGGATGGCGCCGATGACGTGCCAGGTGGAGGAGACCAGTGCCATGGGTATCCCTCCGGGGATTAATGGGCCAGGGCCTTGCGGGTGGCGGGGAGCGCCGCGGCCAGGGTTTCCAGCAGCACCGGCAGTTGCTGCTGGAGGGAGTAGCGGTTTTCCACGGCCTGTCGCCCGGCCCGGCCCATCCGTTTCCGCTCGGATGCTGAGGTCAGCAGCCGGGAAAGGGCGTCGCTCCATTCGTCGCGGGAACCGGCCAGCAGGCCGGCCCCGCTGTGCTGCACGATTTCCCGGTTGGCGTCGGTTGGCGAGGCCACCAGCGGCACGTCGCAGGCCATGTACTGGATCAGCTTGTAGCCGCACTTGCCGCGCTCCCAGGGCCCGTCGGGCAGGGGCATGATGCCGATGTCCATCCGCCGGATCAGTGCCGCCTCGCTGTCCTCGCTCCAGGGCTCGAGCTGCACCTCGATGCCGGGCAGGCAACTCAGGATTTCCGCTGTGGCCCCCACCAGCAGCAAGCGTGCGCCATGGCGGCGGCAGGCCTGCTGCAGGGCCTCGCGGATGTCCAGCAGGTATTTCTGGGTGGAAGGCGAACCGATCCAGCCGATGACCGGATGCGCGGTCGGCGCCACGAGCCGCGGCTGGTAGCGGCTGTGGTCCACCACGGTGGGTATGACCGTCACCCGGGCTGCGCCGGCGGCCCGGGCGCGGGCGGCCAGGTAGTGGTTGCCGGCGATCACACCGCTGGCGCTGTGCATGACCGCATCGATCTTGCCGCCCAGCAGCCGGCGGACCAGGGGGTTCTTCGCCAGGTCGTAGTTGTGGAACACGGCGTCGTCATAGTCGACGACCCAGGGCGTGCCGAGCTGGCGTTCGACCCAGGCGGGGAGATAGGGGAAGAGCTCCTTCTCGATCCACAGCAGGTCGTAGTCGCCGGCTTTGCCAAGCGCGGCCAGGCGGCGCAGATAGAGAGCGGCGGTTCTGCCCGGCGAATGTCTGCCCCGGCGGTAGAGGCTTTCCAGGTAGGCTTCGTCGAACAGAGTCTGCACCCGGACCTCGTGTCCGGCGGCCTGCAGGTGGGGCAGGTACTGTAGGGTGCGCAGCCGGCTGCTGGCGCCCGTGCGCGGGTAGCGGGTGAGCAGGAGGATCTTCATGTCGGCTCTCCGTGGGGCTGGCCGCCGGACAGGGGTACCAGGGCCGCCGCATAGGCGTCGGCGCAGGCTTCCAGGGAAAAATGGCGGACGCCCGTGTTCCGGCAGTGCTCGCGCAAGGTCTCCCGGTGCGGCAGGACCTCGTCGCAGAACCAGCGGGCCGCCCGGGCCAGCTCGGTGTCGTCCAGCCCGGACAGCAGCCGTCCCGCGCTGCCGGCGACGGCATCGGTGTCGCCGATGCCAACGCTGGCCAGCACCGGCAGGCCGCAGAGCAGGTACTCGCCGAGCTTGATGGGCGCCACGCCGTGCATGGAAAAGCTGCTCCGGCGCAGCGCCAGGCCCAGGTCGGCACAGGCCAGGTAGCCGGGAACCGCATGCCCCGGCACACTCAGGGTGGAAACCGCCGGAGCCAGCGCGGCGAACCGGTCCAGGGCGGGCTGCAGCACCTCCGGCGAGCCGGTCAGGACGAGGAAGTGGGCATCGGCGCGGATCTGCCGGATCAGGCTGAACAGGCGGAACATTTCTTCCAGGCAGTACTGGGGGCCGAGCGAGCCGGCGTAGACCAGCAGCGGCGCATCCGCGGCCAGCCCCAACTGCTCGCGCATCCGCAGGCGCGAGGCAGCGTCCCCCGGGCTGAAGCGTTCGGTGTCGCGGCCGTTGCTGACCACATGGAACTTGCCGGGCGAGGTGCCGGAGCCGACCCGCGCCAACAGGATTTCCACCGCCTGCTGCGAGCGGGTCAGTACGCGCTCGGCCTGGCGCACGGCCTGGGCCTCGACATCGCGGAGCAGGTGCTGGACCAGGCTGGCCGGCGACTGACCGGCGAACTCGACCCGCTCGTCCAGGGGCAGGCCGTCGGCATCGAAGACCATCGGCAGTGCGCTGCCGCGCAGCGCCAGCAGAGTGGCCAGGGCCGGCAGCGTGCTGCGCGGCATGACCGCGTCGATACGCTGTTCGCCGATCGCCCGGCGGATCAGCCGGGCGCCGTCGAGCGCCGTCAGCAGGCCGCCCAGGGCTCGGGGCCGGCGCCAGATCCGCTGCGCCCGGTAGGCGAGCCCGGCCTGCCGACAGGCCTGGCGGCGCTGCTCGATGAGCGGGGCGTCGCCCCAGGTGAACTGCAGGATGTGGAAGTGCAGCCCGGCGCCGGCCAGCCGCTGGAAGATCGGCAGGAACAGGCTTTCCAGGTAGGTGACCTGCGGGCCGTCCCAGGTGACGAAGAGGATGTTCATAGGCCGATGCGCTGCGCGGCGAGACGCTGGTAGAGACTGTCGACTTCGCGGACGTAGCGTTCCGCACCGAACCTGGCCGTGGCGAGGGCCTGACCGGCCCGGCCCATGGCCTGGCGCCGGGCGGGGTCGCGCCGCAGGCCCAGGATGGCCTCGGCGAGCGTCTGCGGCTGGCCGGGCGAAACCAGCAGGCCGCTCCCGCCGTCGTCGACAATGCTGGGGATGCCGCCTACCCGCGTCGCTACCACCGGTAGTCCGGCGTACATCGCCTCGACCAGCACCAGGCCGAAGGCCTCCATGGCCGAGGCCAGGGCAAAGACATCCATGAGGGCGTAGCAAGACTGCGGCTCCGGCTGGTAGCCGACGAAGCGCACCTGGGCGGCGACCCCGAGCGTGTCGGCGAGTTCGCGTAGCGCGCCTTCGTCCGGCCCTTTGCCGACAATGAGCAGGCGGGCCTCGGGGCAGGCTGGGAGGAGAGTGGCCAGCGCCCGGATCAGGTCGCTGACGCGCTTGTGGTGATCGTGCAGCCGGCCGACGGTGCCGATCACGAAGTGTTCTGGCGTCAGGTCGAACTTCTCGCGCAGCGCGCCAATCTGCTCGGGTCCGGGCGGGAGCATCTCGACCACGCCGTTGTTGATCAGGGTGACCTTGCTCCGCGGAAGGCGGATGCGCTTCAGCAGATAGTTCTCGACGGCGGGGGACACCGCCACCATCTGGTGGCTCAGGGCACCCAGTAGACGGAGCAGTAGGTGACCGCGCCAGCGGCGGTTGACCGGGTCGGAAGTCTCCTCTCCGATGATCACCGGCACATGGCAGAGCCACCCGGTGACAGTGGCCAGGGACACGCCCTCGAACACTGCGCCATGGATGATGTGCGGGCGGAACTCGCGCACCACACGCAGGGCCTGCCGGTACGGCTCGCGGTCCAGCACGCCGCGGAGCACCCCGACGATATGCAGCGGACAGCCCGCCTCGGCGAAGCGTGCCGGCAGCGCCCCCATGGCTTGGGTGCAGACGAGCGACTGCTCGTAGCGCGTGCCGTCCAGCTGCCGTGCCAGGGTCAGGCGTCTCTGCTCGACGCCGCCGGAGCCGACCGTCTCAAGGCAGTGGAGAATCCGTATCTTGTCCATGTCTGCTGTTGGCCTGTCTGGCGAATTGTTGATACAGGGTTTCCAGCCGCTCCCTGTAGTGGGCGGGCTCGAAGCGTCCCTCGACCGCGTTCCGGGCCCGCTGGCCCATGGTACGGAGCCGTTCCGGATCGAGCCGCCAAGCCTCTTCGAGCGCCGCGGCGATGGCGGCCGGGCTGGCTTCCGGCAGCAGCCAGCCGGTGTTGCCGGGGTCGACGATCTCCGGGGCACTGCCCACCGCTGTCGCGATGACGGGAACCCCGCAGCCCATGGCCTCGACCAGGGCAATGGAGAAGCCTTCGGACAGGGAGGGCTGGACATAGACATGGCACTGACGAACGTATGTGTCGGGGGCCGGCTGGTAGCCCAGCAGGTGCACGCATTCGTCCAGCTCCTTCGCACGGATGGCGGCTTCGAGACGTTCACGCTCGCGACCTTCGCCGATCAGCCAGAGCTCCACGGGAACTCCGTGGGTCAGCAGCAGGTCGGTGGCCTCGACCAGCGCCAGGGGGTTCTTGACGGCTTCGAGGCGGCCGACGAAGCCGACACGCAGTGCTCCCTGCGTCGCTGCCTGCCCGCTGCGTTCGACTGGCAGCTTGACCGGGTTGTAGACCCGTACCGCCTTGGCGGGTGGTACCTCGCCGTTTTCGACCAGCCAGCCGGTTACTGCGCTCGACATGCCGATGACGCAGTGGGCCGTCCGATAAAGCTGGCGGAACATCCAGCGGGCCCGGCCGCTGTGGCTCGGGATGCCGATCTCCTCGCCGATCCGCACGGGCACGCCGGCCAGCCTGGCCGCGATCAGGCCATGGAAATTGGCCTCGGCGCCATGGCAGTGCACCACCATCGGTCGCAGCTGCCTGAACAGCCGGAAGAGCGCGAGGATGGCGGCCTGGCTGGGAATTCTCACCGGCTGATGCAGGCAGTGGACCGGGACGCCGAGGGTTTTCAGGTGACGCTCCGCGGCGCCCCCGTCGCCGATGGCGCAGAAGAGGTGCTGCATTTCAGCCTCGGGCTGTTCGGCCAGGATTTCCATGCGTTTTTCCACGCCGCCATAGTTCAGCGAGGTGAGCAGGTGGATGACCGACGGTCGGGAGGTGACGGTGAGCGTCATGGCCGGACCATATCCTTGAGCGCGCTTTTCCAGCCGGCGAAATTCTGGTAACCGCCCGACAGCCAGAAACGGAGTAGTTCGGGGGGGCGGCACCAGCGTGGGCGTGCAGCGATCGCCAAGCGCCGTTCGAGCGCCGGAAGCCGGTTCCGTAGACGGGCTATCGCTTGTTCCAGTCGTTCGTCGGCACCCAGGGCCTGCAGTTGCGCTCGGCTTTCCTCGAGCCTGTTCAGGTACAGGCCCGTGTGGGCGATCTGCGTCATCCAGCCCCCGCGTGCGTCCTGCAGACCGTAGCTCGCCAACATCTTCAGTCTGGATGTCTTGTCGGTGCTGTTGAAGGGGCTGTTCGATGCGTTGTTGCCGTGCCTTCTGTAAAACTGCAGCGGGCGCTCGATGATCAGTCTGAGCCCGAGAAGGTCGGCAAGCTTGTTGATCCATATGTCATGCGGTATATGGTGATGCCCGATTACGTCGGGAATCGGCAATGCAATTTCAAGCCAGCTTCTTCTGATCGCCGTGCAGCAGCCAATGATGAAATAGGCATCGCCAAAACCTAGATCGCGGATATTTCCCAGTTTGCTACGACCGGTTGGCTGCAGGTTTTCCGTAGTGATTTCCAGGTCGTTGAGCACAACCATCTTTTCGGGATGCGTTGAAAATGCCTGCTCGATGATTTCGAGCTTGTTCTCGAACCAGGCATCATCCTGGTCGCTCAGAAACAGGATATCTCCGCTGCAGAGTGAGAGTGCCTTCTCGAAATTCCTGATGAAGCCCAGATTTCTTTCATTCTGATAAAGGCGCACGGGAAAGGGCGCCTGTCTCTGGAAGCTGCGCAGGATATCGGTGGTCGCATCGGTCGAGCAGTCGTCGCAGACCACCAGCTCGTCGGGCTGGCGGGTCTGGCGGATGAAGCTGTCGAGTTGCTCTGCCAGGTGACATGCTCCATTGTAAGTGGCCATGGCAATGGAAATTTTCATGGCTGGGTTTCCTCGTCAACAAGGGGACAATCAAGAGCGAGAGGATTGTTGGTGTGGTCGAGGCTGTTTTAGCTATTACCGATTACTTTGGTTTGAGTCCCAGGCTTTGCAGTGTCTGATGCAGAATGGGCCTCACTCTGTTTTGGAACTTGCTCATGTGCTGCCATGCATAGGCACGTATGGGGATGGTGCTTTTCTTGTAGAGAGTGTTTTTCCACATGTCTCTCAGAGAAAATTCTTTCCTGAGCAGTCTGGCATGGGAGGTCAGAAGGAAGCTGGACTTCTCATCGTATATATCTTTATTCCTTTCGCACAGTTCTTCGAGGGCAATGTCGATGGTGATGTTTCGGGATACTCGCGGTGTCCCCGCTTCATGGTCGTGATGCATGATGTAAAGAGGGGTTCGTTCCCGGTAAATCTTCCCGCCATATTTGCTGCAAAGCCGCAGCCAGGTATCCCAGTCCTGTAAGCGCCTGACGCCTTCCCTGAAGCCTCCGATGCTCTGCAGTCGGTCCGCTCTGGTCAGTACTTGATTGGAGGCCACATTCTTGAGGAGCAGTTGCTGGAGAGTAAATATGCACTCTTCCGATGAATAATATACTTTGGCTTGCTGGTCAGGCCTCTTACTACAGAAATTGCTACAAACAAAAGCGTATTTGTCATCCCAGATATGGAGCAGACGCTCAAGGCGGTCGGGAGTGAATTCATCATCATCGTCCAGCCCAGTAATGAATTCACCGCGAGCGGCGAATATTCCCAGGTTGCGTGCATTGCAGGCGCCGAGCGGGACAGGATTTCTTAAATAACGTATCTTTTCATTGCCTTGGGCCAGTTTCGAAACCCATTCGGAGGTTTCATCCGTGGAGCCATCGTCACAAATTAATATTTCGTGGTTTTCGTAGGTCTGGCCAAGTACCGACCTCAAGGCTCGCTCGAGCTTTTCGACTCTATTGCGAGTAGGAATATAAATACTGACCAGCGGACTCGAGCGCATGCCTTGTACCTTGGCGAGTGACGTTTTCGCCACTCAGCGTCCTATCGAGTAATAGGTAATTCCTTTTTTCTGCAGACGTCCTGGCTCGAACAGATTGCGCCCGTCGAAGATCAGGGGCTGCCTGAGTTGCTGCTTGATGAACTCGAAATCCGGGGCTTTGAAGGCCTGCCAGTCGGTGACGATCACCAGGGCGTCGGCATCTTTCAGTGCGGCTTCCTTGGTCCCGCACAGGGTCAGATCGGTGCGGTTGCCATACAGGCGCTGGGCCTCTTCCATGGCTTCCGGATCGTAGGCTTGCACCCGGGCGCCAGCGGCCCATAGTGATTCCATCAGGGTGCGGCTGGGGGCTTCGCGCATGTCGTCGGTCCTGGGCTTGAAGCTCAGTCCCCAGATGGCGAAGGTCCTGCCCTGCAGGGCGCCTTCGAAGTGATGGCCGATCTTCTTGAACAAGCTGGTCTTCTGCTCTTTGTTGCGCTGCGCCACGGCCTTCAGCAGCTTGGCGTCGAAGTCGATGCATTCGGCGGTGCGGATCAGCGCCTGCACGTCCTTGGGAAAGCAGGAGCCGCCATAACCGGCGCCGGCATAGATGAAGTCGTAGCCGATGCGCGGGTCGGAACCGATGCCGCGGCGGACCAGTTCGATATCCGCGCCGAGCATTTCCGCCAGGCTGGCCATTTCGTTCATGAAGCTGATCTTGGTTGCCAGCATGCAGTTGGCGGCATATTTGGTCAGCTCGGCGCTGTGCGCATCCATGATGATGATCTTTTCATGGTTGCGATTGAAGGGTGCATATAGCTCGCGCATCACCTCTTCGGCAGCACGGCTGCTGGTGCCAATGACGATGCGGTCGGGGCGCATGCAGTCGGCGACGGCCGAACCTTCTTTGAGGAATTCGGGGTTGGAAACCACCTCGAAGGTCAGGTCCTCGCGCCCCCGACGGGCAAGGGTTTCGGCGACGCAGGAGACGACCCGGTCGGCGGTGCCCACCGGGACGGTGGATTTGTCGACGATGACCTGGTGGCGCTCCATGTGCTCGGCGATGGTTTCTGCCACGGCTAGCACGTACCTCAAGTCGGCGGAGCCGTCTTCGTTGGCAGGCGTGCCCACGGCGATGAACTGCACTTCGCCGCGCTTGACGCCCGTGGCGGCATCGGTGGTGAAGTTGAGACGGCCTGCGGCATGGTTTTCCCTGACCAGCGTTTCCAGCCCCGGCTCGTACAGGGGGATATGGCCCTGGCTGAGGCTTTCGATCTTTTCCTCGTCGATATCGACGCACAATACATCGTGACCAACTTCCGCAAGAACTGCACTTTGCACCAGCCCGACGTAGCCTATTCCGAATACGGTGACTTTCATAACTGATCCTCAGCATCGTTTCGGCTTTTGAATTACGATAGGTTGCAGGGTTTGCCAGTTGGCCAGGCCGGCGGCGGATTCTCGGGCCAGCCGAATTTACGGCCTAGTATGCGATCCCATTCAGGTGGAATGAATCTACAACCTCCGCCAGCCGGAGTGATAGTCAGCTCGCCAACATATATTTTTCCGTCATGACGATAAAGGTCTACCCGCAAATAACCGAAGGGGGCCGCCAGCCTTTTCGCAATGTCGAGCATTTCCGGCAGTTCTTTGGGGATAGTGAATAGAAGCGGGTCGCCACTGGGTTCCTTTTTGATGCGATTGAAAGGGGCGATGGACCAGTCTTCGAGAAACAGGTTCTGTGTCAGTTTTTCGAAACGTCCTTGCATGACTTGTATGAAAATATAAGGTGGGCTGCCTGGCTCGCCGTTGAATACATTGAACTTGTAATCGTCCGGGGGTTTGCCGTTGGAGAGCAGGGCTTTTTCGAAGATGATTTTCGGCTGGATGCCACCATAATGCTTTTCCCGGGCCAGCCTGGAAAAGTCCTTCTTTAGCCAAGCATTGGCGGTTCGGGCCAGACCCTCCAGGTCGGCTCGGGATTTGTCAGTGATTATCCGGATTTGGCCTGCACTGTGATTGGCTTTCATTATGAAGCTGTCGGGCAGCGTGTCGAGAATTTCTGCCGTCACCCTGTCGCAGATAAGATGGCAGGGCACCAGATACTGGGCGCCTACTATTCTTTCTATGTATTCTCTGGCACGGACCTTGTCGGCCAGGATGGAAAATATTGGAGCGGGATAGCGCATCCTGTGAAATATCTTTTCGGAATAGCGCTCGGGCCTTTTGAAGTTGCAGAATCTCCCATGCAGTATGAAATACCGCCGCTGATAGAAGAGCGGTTCGGGAAGTATCCGATCCAGCAGTTTCTGGGCTTTCCTGTGAAAAGTGAGAACCTTGAGAGGGAGCCTTTTCCTGAGCGACGATTTGATGTTTGGCATTTTCTATCGTTCAAGTCATATGTGGGTCTTTGACATGGTCAATCGGCATGCATCTACTTGCAGTTGCTGATGCCGCGGGCGGCCTGCTTAGCGTTCATTTATGCGATTGCCTATGACCGTGTTGCACTCAGCTTCTGCAGTCGTCTCTTCAAGGGAATTGGTATTGACTGCTTCAGTCGCTTCAATATGTTTCGCAAAACCTGGGGCGAAGGATTTGTATGAAAGGCTTCCAAAGCGCCTGCCTGATATATTTTATTGTTTTCAACGCAAAATACTGGCTTGCCTGTTGCTTTCGCTATGTCGAGCGCTTGATCGGGGTCGCTCTCCAGGAAAAAATCCAGCTTCGATTTGTTGTAATATTCGGCTTTGTGCGTGGCATGCGAGTTAAGTCGGTGGCGAACTTTTTGGCTTGGCAGGTTGAGCATGATTAAATGCTCGTATACGATGTTGTGTTTTTTTAGCCAGATTTCGGTTTCTTTTCTATATTTTTCCAATCGGCTGGTAATGAGGGAGTGGATCTTGCCTGATGGTAGAATCAAAGGTTGGGCGTTTAGCAGGAAGTCCCTGTATTTTGCTTCGTCATTATTTTGGTCTCCCATTGGGTACACGCACAGAACGCCATCGATACCGACACATGAGCGACTCAGTATACCGTGATGATAAATGTTCCACTCGAAGACACGTGGCCAGGCGACATATTTAAAGTAAATATCCACCTCTTTGGGAGCTGCCGAAGTGGAATAGACGGCCAGTTTAATGACTTTTTCCATGAACTCGCCCGGCAGTTGCTCGACGACTGACTGCATGGATCTGCCTGACATGATGCTGTCGTCCACCAAGAGGATTTTCTTCGCATCCCATGCGTTGGCGAGTGGTTTGCTGATTTTTCTCGTTCGGCCATTGGCAGGTGTTTCGTTCTTGCAGAACGAAACAAAGTCAATGCAGTTTACGTTCAGATATAAGGCAATCATGTAGGCAGGGATCATTCCGCTTCTGGGAATTCCTACTACCAAGTCAATTTCCTTGCCGTGCAACTTGTAAATATTTTTTTTGATGTCTTCGCTGAGGTCGGCATAGGATATGAATTTCATACAAATACTCACTTTGCACTGAATGTGCTTCCCTTGGGGTTTCATGAGGGGACTGAAAAGGTCTTCTCCCTGCGTTCTCGCACAGACGGGAATCCAGGCGCGTCAGAACTTCTGAAGCCTCGGGAACGAGTATCTGAAAGGCAGTCAGGAACCGATCGGCGGGCAAAGAATCTGGCCATGGTTTCCCGCGCGCAACAGGCGGCCACTTGCAAGCTCATAGATGCAGTCGCAATCGCTCAGTGTCGATGTGCGGTGGGCGATCATCAGCACGGTCAGTTCCGGGCCCAGCGCGCGGATGGCTTCCATCACCGAGTTTTCGGTGCGGTCGTCGAGGGCGCTGGTGGCTTCGTCGAAGATCAGTACGTCGGCTTGCTTGTAGAGGGCGCGGGCGATGCCGATGCGCTGGCGCTGGCCGCCGGACAGGCGCACGCCGCGCTCGCCGATCGACGTCTCGTATTGTTCCGCCAGGCTTTCGATGAACTCGGCGATATGTGCCTTGCGGGCAGCCTCGTGCAGGCGATGCCAGTCCAGGTTGCGCCGCTCGACGCCGAAGGCGATGTTTTCGGCGATCGAGGCATCGGCCAGGTAGATACTCTGCGGTACATGGGCGATATGGGCCTGCCAGTCGCGCCGATTGGCCGGGGTCAGGGCGATGCCGTCGATGAGGATGCTGCCGCTGGTGGGTTCCAGCAGGCCCATGAGCAGATCCAGGGTGGTGCTCTTGCCACTGCCGGTCCTGCCGATGAAGCCGACGCGGCTGCCCTTGGCGATTTCCAGGCTCAGATGCCTGAGCACTTCCTGGCCCTCGGCGGCATAGCGGAAGCAAATGTCCCGCAGTTCGATGCTCCGTTCGAAGGGTATCGGCCGTGGAGGGTCCCGTCTCAGATACTCGGGTGGGATAGGCTGTTCGAGCAGATCTATCACATCCTCGATATTGCCTCGACTTCCCATCATGGTCGCCCAGCTTTGATAAATCTGTTGCATTTGTGGCAGCAGGCGCTGTGCGCCGATCGCCAGGGCGCCCAGTACCGGGATGGCCGCGGCCAGGCCGCCCTCGCGCTGGCTGAGGCCATAGGCCAGCACGCCGATGGAGAGCATGGTGATGGCCTCGATCAGGTAACGAGGCGCGGCACCGAGAAAGGAATTGGTCACCTGGGCCTTGCGCAGGTCGGCATCGACCTTGCGGAAGCGTTTGACATAAAGCGCCTGGGATCCATCGATCAGGACATCGCGGATGCCGCCGAGTCCTTCCTGAATGGCCTGTATGCGGACATTGTGCGCCTGGGAGATGATCCGGCCGTTTTTTCGCAGCTTGTGTCGGGTGCCGAGGGTGATCAGCAGATACAGCAGGCTGAACACCGTGCTGGCAGCGAAGGCGATCGCTGGGTCGATCAGGATCAGGGCGAAAAGAATCGACGAGGCCAGGAGGACGGAGATCAGGATGTTGATCAATGGCATGAGCAGACCGCTGACCACGCTCTGGACTTTGCCCATGCCGGCGATGATCTGGCTGGTATTGCGCGCCACATGATAGCGGTAGGGCTGGAGCAGGGTGCGTCGATAGACTTCGACCCCCAAGTCATAGCCGATCCCGTAGGTAGTCTTATTGCTGGCCCAGGTCAGCGTGAGGCGGATCAGGGCAGCGACCACAACTATCGACCCGAATAGCACGGTGGTAGGGAGCAGGATGCTCTCGTTTCGCCAGCCGAGCAGGTTGAACAGCTGCTGCAACAGCGGATATTCCAGAGTTTTCTCCGGGCTGGCCAAGAGCGTGAGGAAGGGAAGCACGGCGCCAAAGGTCGCCAGTTCGGCCAGGGTGCCGATCAGCATGAGCAGGATCAGGCCAAGCAGTTGGAGGCGCCGGCGCCTGGACAGATGGGCGTGGAGACCTCTGAGGATGCGGCTCAGTGAAGGGGGGGTATCGTGCATGGCAAGGCTCGGCTAGGTGATCAGCGGCAGGTTGCTGGGAAGACGGCATCTGCGCTTATCGCGCGACAGGCTTCGTGTGCGTTCGGGATGAAGCGGGCGCTGGCGCCCTGATCTGGGCGATGTACCAGGGCATGGCTTGGGCGATGCCGGCCTGGAGATCGTATTGCGGGACGTAGCCCAGCAGGTGCCGTGCCTTGCCGATGTCCGCCAGGGAGTGGCGCACGTCCCCGGGACGGAAATCGCGGTAGCGCGGCTCCCTGGCATAGTGCACACCGTGTCCTGCCAGGCTGTGCCTGAGCGTCTCGAACAGCTGGTCGAGGTTGGTGCGCTCGCCGACGGCGATGTTATAGACCTGATTGCGTGCCTCGCCGTCGGCGCAGGCGGCGAGCAGGTTGGCCTGCACGGCGTTGTCGACGAAGCAGAAGTCGCGACTGGTGGTGCCATCGCCGTTGATGAACACCTCCTCGCCGCGGAGCATTGCCGTGGTCCATTTCGGGATCACCGCGGCATAGGCGCCCTCGGGGTCCTGGTGTTTGCCGAAGACGTTGAAATAGCGCAAACCGATGCTGGGCAGGCCGTAGTTGCGGGCGAAGGTGTCGGCGTACAGCTCGTTGACGTACTTGGTCACGGCGTAGGGGGAGAGCGGCTTGCCGATGCTGTCCTCGACCTTGGGCAGGCCGGGGTGATCGCCGTAGGTGGCACTGCTGGCGGCGTAGGTGAAGCTCTTGACTCCGGCGTCGCGGGCAGCCACCAGTATGTTGAGGAAGCCGTCGACATTGCTGGCGTTGGTGGCGATGGGGTCCTCCAGCGAGCGCGGCACGGAGCCGAGGGCCGCCTGGTGAAGAACGTGCTCGACCGGGCGGGGCTGCCGTCCCGCGGTGACTGCCACGAAGGTCAGGGCCTGGCGGCAATCATGCAGGTTGCGGATGTCGCCACGGATGAGCTGGAAGTTGGCCCAGCGTTGCGGGGACACCCGCGTGCGGACCTCTTCCAGGTTGCACAGGTGGCCGGTGGCGAAGTTGTCCAGGCCCACCACCCACTGGTCGAGTCCGAGCAGGGTTTCCAGCAGATTGGAGCCGATGAAGCCGGCCACTCCAGTGACCAGCCAGGTTCCAGGCGCTTGCGGCAGGTCGAGGAGCAGGCGTTGATAGCGTGTCATAGGCGCAGGTCCGCTTCGTCGGGTTTGAGCAGGTACTTGAGGTCGTAGAGGACATGATCGGGTTTGCCGAGCCGGCGGATGCTCGGCGCGCCCATGCTGCGGAATTGGTTGTGGGCGACGGCGAGGATGATGCCGTCATAGGTGTTGGCCTGGGGGGCGGAAAGCGGCGTGATGTCATATGCCTGCTGGGCCTCCTCGGCGCTGGCCCAGGGATCGTAGACATCGACCGAGATGTTGTACTGGCGCAGCTCCTGGATGATGTCGACGACGCGTGTGTTGCGCAGGTCCGGGCAGTTCTCCTTGAAGGTCAGGCCCATGACCAGGGTGCGGGCGCCGTCGACCTGGATGCGCCGCTTGAGCATGGCCTTGATCAGTTGGGACACCACGTAGCTGCCCATGCCGTCGTTCAGGCGCCGGCCGGCGAGAATGATCTCCGGGTGGTAGCCGATGGCCTCGGCCTTGTGGGTCAGGTAGTAGGGGTCGACGCCGATGCAGTGGCCGCCGACCAGGCCGGGGCGGAACGGCAGGAAATTCCATTTGGTGCCGGCCGCCTGGAGGACCGCTTCGGTGTCGATACCCATGCGGTTGAAGATCACCGCCAGTTCGTTGATCAGGGCGATGTTGAGGTCGCGCTGGGTGTTCTCGATGACCTTGGCCGCTTCGGCGATCCGGATACTGCCCGCCTTGTAGGTGCCGGCGGTGATGATTTCCCGATAGAGCGCATCGACCAGCTCGGCCACCTCGGGGGTGGAGCCGGAGGTGATCTTCCGGATGCCGGTGATGCGGTGTTCCTTGTCGCCGGGGTTGATCCGTTCGGGGCTGTAGCCGGCGTAGAAATCCCGGTTGAAGGCCAGGCCGGAAACCCTTTCCAGCACGGGCACGCAGCCTTCCTCGGTGGCGCCGGGGTAGACGGTGGACTCGTAGACGACGATGTCGTCCTTCTTCAGTACCTGGCCGATGGTTTCCGAGGCCCGGATCAATGGCGCCAGGTCGGGCTTCTTGTGGGAGTCGATCGGCGTTGGCACCGTGACGATGTAGAAATTGCAATCGGCCAGGCTGGCGATGTTGGCACTGTAGCGGAGCTGGCGGGCCTCCTTCAGCTCGTGGTCATCGACCTCCAGGGTCCGGTCGTGTCCGGCCTCGAGGGCGGCGATGCGCGAGCAGTTGATGTCGAAGCCGACGACCGGCCGGTGCTTGCCGAATTCGACTGCGAGCGGCAGGCCGACGTAGCCGAGCCCGATGATGGCGAGTTTCAGCTCTTCCAGGTTGTGCATGGCGATGCCCGTAGCGATTCGGCTGGGGGAGGGTTCTCGATCCGATACCGGCTCGAGTGGACGGCTGTGCTCAGGCGTTGTTCGACTTGTATTCGTAGTGGTAGTAGGCGGCATGGCCATAGCCATAGGCGGCGGCACGCTTTTCCAGTCCGTTGAGAATGGTGCCCTTGATCTCGATGCCGTTCTGTGCGAAGCGTCTGACGGCCAGTTCGATTTCGCGGGCGGAGCTCACTCCGAAGCGGGCCACGATCAGGTTGGTGGCTGCCAGCCGGCCGACGATGGCGGCATCTGTGACAGCCAGCAGGGGCGGGGTATCGAGAATGACCAGATCGTGGTTCGCGCTGGCCTGCTCGAGGACGGCCGTGAAGTTGGGATGCATCAGCAGTTCGGAGGGATTCGGCGGAATCTGTCCCCTCGCCAGCAGGAACAGGCCCTCGAGCGGGGTCGGACGGACCACTTCGGCGAGGTCGCAGCGCTCGGCCAGGAGATCGGACAGCCCCTTGTCGGCCTGCATGCCCAGCAGCGTGTGCAGGTGACCCTTGCGCATGTCCACGTCGATCAGCAGCACGCGCTTGCCGGTCTGGGCAACGACGGCAGCCAGATTGGCGCAGACGAAGCTCTTGCCCGCCTGTGGGCCGGGACCGGAAATCATCAGGCGGTTGTCCTGCGCTCCCAGCATGATGAAGTGCAGGCTGGTCCGCAGGCTGCGCAGGGACTCGACCGCCGGGTCGTTCGGGTGGCTGAGGGTGAGCAGCGGAGATGTCTGGCCAGGGCCGCTGGTGGCTGCCCGGCGACGATGCTGCTTGGACTGGTGCTCGCTGAAGGGCACCGCAGCGTACACCGGCAGCCCCAGCTGTTCGACGGCTTCCGGGCTTTCCAGGCCAGGATTGAGCAGCTTGCGCAGCAGCACGAAGCCGATCGCCAGCAGCGCCCCGACCAGCGTGGCGACCAATAGGATAAGAGACTTGTTCGGGGCGACCAGACCGCCTTCGATGACCGCCTGGTCCACGATGCGCACGTTGCCGACGGTGCCGGCGCGGACCAGGTCGAGTTCCTGGGCCTTGTTCAGCAGCTGGGTGTAGATCGCGGTGCCGACCTGGACATCCCGCGACAGCCGCAGGAGCTCCTGCTGGGTTTCCGGCAGGCCCTGCACCCTCCTGGCGATCTCGTTCTTGCGCTGGGTCAGGCCATGGATTTGCATCAGCAGGGTCTTGTAGGCCGGATGCTCGGGGGTGAACCGGCGGTCGAGCTCGGCCTGCTGCATTTTCAGCTCGGAGATGCGGGTCTCCAGTCCCACGGCCTGGTTGAGTACGGTGCTGGTTTCCATGCTGATGTCGACGGAGCCGTGGCTCTTGCGGTAGCCGTTCAGCGCCCCTTCGGCCTTTTCCAGGTCGCGCCGCACCTCCGGCAGCTGGCCGCGGAGGAATTCCAGGCTGCCGTCGGCTTCGGCCGACATGCGCTCGACATTCTGGTGAACGAACAGGCGGCCGATTTCGTCTACCACCCGGCTGGCATGCTGGGGATCGGGATGGTTCATGGCCACGGTGATCAGGCCGGTGTCGGTACCCAGTTCGGTGAGCTGCAGCGCACCCCGGTAGGTGCGGATAGTGCTCAGCCGGCTCACTTTTCTCAGGCTGAAGCGAGTGCCCGGTCGCGCCTGCAGTTCGCGGATCTGCAGGCGGATGCCATGCTGATCGATGGCTTCGCCGACCCGCCCCTGGAGCAGCGGCTTGCCGGCGCTGTCCTGCAGGGTGAAGGCGCCATTATCTCCGGCCGTCAGTCGGAGGGTCTTGCCGGCCCATTGCGGGTCTACGTCGAAGCGGAAGACATCGACCTTCTCGCCGCCCCAGGCGTATTCCCCCAGGCCGAGGAACGGCTCCGCCAGACCCGGAGCACGATGACGGCGGGCGAGGTAGTCACCGAATAGCGGAAAGCGCTGGGGGGTAGCCCGAACATCGAGGTGCAGGTTGTCGACCGCCTGGCCGATCACAGTGCGCGAACGGATCAGTTCGATTTCCGTTCTGGCGCTGGACGCTTGGTTGAAGTCGCCCATTTCCAATCCAGGGACGGTACCGCTCTTCTTCTCGATCTGGACAAGGGCACTGGTGCGATAGATGGGCGTGGCGAACATCCCGTAGAGGGCGCCGCCCAGGCAGAACAGGGCGGTCACGCCGATGATCGGCCATTTGTGGTCGAGCAGGACTCCGAGCAGTTTGCGCAGGTCGATGCCGGCATCATCGTGATCTTGCTGGTTGGAGACGGAGGTGGGGTACATGGGTTGTTTCCCTGAAGGAGTTCTGACAGTCAATGGCCCAGACGCATGGCCCATGCCTCAACGGCCGTGCGAATTTGTCGATAGGCCTGTTCGAAGGCCGTCCAGTCCCGGCGGAACGGGTCCTGTATTTCCAGCTCGTCCTGCCACTTGCCCAGCAGGAAGGTCTTGCCGCGCGCTTCGGGGACGATTTGGTATATGTCGTCGATATGACGGCGCTCCATGGCCAGCACCAGGTTGGCCTGTTGCAACATGGTGCGGTCCAGTTGGCAGGCCCTGTGCTCGGAAGGCCGATGCTGGTGTTCGAGAAGTACCGCGCGGACAGTAGGTTCCATCGGCAAGCCGACCCGTGCCGCCAGACCGGCAGAGTCGATCTTCATGGTCCTGTTGCCGCAGGAAAGCGCTTCTTTCATCAATGTCTGGGCACAGGGACTGCGGCATATGTTGCCGATGCAGACGAACAATATCCGTTCGAGCACTTTATATGCTCCAAAAAATTTGGCGCTTGGGTTTGAACAATAAGCGCAAGCAATTGCTGGCGCTGTAATGGAAGTCTGGAGCATATTTGCCAGTCAAAAGAACATCGAAACTTCTTGAGGCAAGCGTGGCGGAAGAATTCCAAAGTCTTATAAGTAAGCGGTTTCCCTATTCTCTTGCGGGTACGCTACCGCCCCAGGATTTTGCGTCAGCTCCTGAGGACGAATGGGCGGTTATGTCGGGACGTGCAGATACCTGCGCGCCGCTCCGTTCAGGTTTGCGTTCGGTTCTACGAGTATTGTCATGGCCGGAACTCTTGCTCGGCATTCAATCCACCGTGCAAACATCAGCAGGGTACTTCATGGATTATTTTTATATTTATCTTTTTGCTATGGTTATTCCTATTTTATGTTTGATAGCAAATTAATATTGCTTTGTTGAGTCGCAGTGGAATATCCACTTGGAAGTGGCAAAGTGTAGTTCATGGCTGTCACCAGACTGTCTTGGTTGGCTATCAGCCGATAAGCGGTCATTTTCGGATTGGAGTAAAAACACCGCCGTCACGTTAAAGCCGCTTAGTTGAGTTGACTGGAACTTTCTTCTGGATACTGACTTAACACCGCTTCATCACTCCGTAGATGGCTTCGCTCTCGTCTCGCTGGCAACAGGAAGTGTTTCGCTTAAATCTCGAATTCGACCATTAGTTGGGAAAGTGCGTTGGAAAGCGGTGCAAGGCTCAAACAAGAGTAATGGCCAACCATGGTAAGTTCGGGGGAGGTGGCTGGACGTTTCGCTCTTCGGCCATCAGGCGCATTTCCTGGCGAACCGGCTTGCCGGCGAGCAGGAACTTCTTGGTGGATCAGTTTCAGCTATTTGCTGCGCAGCAGCCTTGACCGATCAGGCTTTGCTTGATTTCGCAAGAGCCCGGTTCAAGCGGGAGACCTCGCGCGACACTGGGCAGGAGGAGAATGCGGGGAAGTGCTCAATTCGAGCCCGGGCATATGAATGTGTCTGCGTGCACTGCGAGCCAGGCGTGCGCCTAGCAGGAGGGCGGCGCAGCTCAGGCCGATTACCATGCCCTGCCAGAGTCCGCGCGGGCCGCTGGGTTCGCCGAGCCAGTCACCGAGACCGAGGCAATAGCCGATCGGCAAACCGATTCCCCAGTAGGCGAGCAGGGTGATCAGCATGATCGCGCGGGTGTCCTGGTAGCCGCGCAGGGCGCCGGCAGCGGTCACCTGGATGGCGTCGGAGAACTGAAAGAGCGCTGAATAGAGGAGTAGGCCGCTGGCAATGGCGATCACTGTTGGGTCAGTGCTGTAGATGTGCGGGATGTCCTCGCGCAGCAGCAGCATGGCGCCGGCCGCCAGGGCGGCGAAGCCCAGCGCGGTGGCCATTCCGGCGCCGGCGCTGAAGCGGGCGTTGCACGGGCTGCCACGGCCCAGTGCGTGGCCGACGCGGACGGTGACCGCCATGCCCAGGGAGTAGGGGACCATGAACACCAGGCCAGAGAAGTTGAGGGCGATCTGGTGCCCGGCGACCACTTTGGCGCCAAGGCCGCCGATCAGCAGGGCGATCACTGAGAAAATGCTCGCCTCGGCGAACACTGCCACGCCGATCGGCAGTCCAATGCCCAGCAGACGGCGGATGACTGGCCAGTGTGGTCGATCGAAGCGGTCGAGCAGCCGGCTTGGCTGGTAGCAGGGCGCCCGCTTCACCCAGAAGAGCATGGCTTGCAGCATGAAGATCATTACCAAGGCAGTCGCCCAGCCGCAGCCGGCCCCGCCCATGGCCGGCAGGCCGAATTTGCCGTGGATGAAGACATAGTTGGCAGGAATGTTCAGCAACAGGCCGGCGATGCCGATCAGCATGCTCGGTCGGGTATGGCCGAGGCCATCGCTGAAGCAGCGCAGCACGTGGTACAGGGCTATGGCCGGGATGCCGCAGGCGACCGCGCGCAGGTAGCCCATAGTCGGCTCGATCAGGGCGGTTTCGACTTGCATCAGATGCAGCATGGGCTCGACGTTTCACAGCAGCAGGGCGGCGCTGCTGCCAGCCGCCAGGGCCAGCCAGAGCGCCTGGCGGACCAGCGGGCCGATTTCCGGCTGCTGGTTGGCACCGTAAAGGTGCGCGACCTTGGAGGTGGTGGCCAGCAGGATGCCGGTGGTTAGCAGGTAAGTGGGCACCCAGAACGAATTGCCGAGGGCGACCGCGGCGAGATCGGCGGGGCCGACCCGGCCGGCCATCAGGGTATCGACGAAGCCCATGGCGATATGCGCCAGTTGCGCGACGATGATCGGTAGAGCGAGGCTGGCGAGGGCACGCAGTTCGCGGCGCAGCCGCTGCAGGCGCGGTTCGCGTGGCATGTCCGGTATTCGCTGGGGGGTGGAAGGGCGGGTAGTCTACGCCCTGAGGGGGCTGGGGGAAATGCGTGATGCCCCGGATTTGCCCGCAGCCGGTCGCCCTCTGCCTGGCGGTGCGCCTAGAATGAGCGGCCTTGAAAGGAGCCCGCCATGCGAATCCTCGCCGACGAAAACATTCCCCTGATCGATGCCTTCTTTTCCGCCTTCGGCGAGATCCGCCAGCTGCCCGGGCGCTCCATCGAGCGTGGCGTGCTGGAGGATGCCGAGGTGCTGCTGGTGCGCTCGGTCACCCGAGTTGATGCCAGTTTGCTGGAGGGCAGCCGGGTGCGTTTCGTCGGCACCTGCACCATCGGCACGGACCATCTGGACCTCGACTATTTCCGCCAGCGGGGGATCGCCTGGGCCAGTGCGCCGGGTTGCAATGCCCGTGGTGTGGTCGATTACGTGCTGGGCAGTCTGCTGAGTCTGGCCGAGCGGCAGGGCGTCGACCTGGCTTCCCGCTGTTACGGGGTGATCGGTGCCGGACAGGTCGGCGGGCGGCTGGTCGAGGTGCTGCGCGGGCTGGGTTGGCGCGTGCTGGTGTGCGACCCGCTGCGCCAGGCGGTCGAGGGTGGTGATTTTGTCGATCTGCCGACCCTGCTGCGCGAGTGCGACGTGCTGAGCGTGCACACGCCTCTGACCCGTGAGGGAGCACAACCGACCTGGCACCTGCTCGGCTGCGAGCAGCTGGCGCAGCTCCGGCCGGGTAGTTGGCTGATCAACACCAGTCGCGGTGCAGTGGTGGACAACCGGGCGCTGCTCGAGATACTCGCAGCCCGCGCGGACCTGCAGGCGGTACTGGACGTCTGGGAAGGCGAGCCGCAGGTGGATGTCGACCTGGCCGGGCTCTGCCATATCGCCACGCCGCACATTGCCGGTTACAGCCTGGATGGCAAGCTGCGCGGCACGGCGCAGGCCTACCAGGCCTTCTGCGAGTATCTGGGCGTGCCGCCGAGGGTGCAGCTGGACAAGCTGCTGCCGCAGCCCTGGCTTTACGAACTGGGGCTGGATGTCGGCGCCGACCCGGCCTGGGCGCTGGCGATGCTGTGCCGAGCCGTGTACGACCCGCGTCGCGACGACGCCGATTTCCGCCGCAGCCTGGATAGCGACGAGCAGGCTCGGCGCAGTGCCTTCGACGCCCTGCGCAAGCACTATCCACTGCGCCGGGAGGTCGATGGATTGCGCGTGAGGCTGGCCGGCGAGGCTCCGCTGTTGCGGCAGATGGTACAGGCGCTGGGGGCCTTGCCGGTCTAAGCGTCAGTCATCCCTTTCAGTGGAACTGGTGGGGGACTGGCGTGGAGCCGGTACCCAGACCCTGTCGAGGATGCGGCAGGACTTCTGGATCATGCCTTCGGTGATGGGAATTTCCCGGCCGTGGGCATCGATGATGGCGCCGCCGCTGTGCTGGCGGGACCGTGGCAGAATGGAGTGACGCTGGGGGCTGTGCTTGTGCGGGCTCATGATGATCGGTCTCCCATCCGCTGATGAGCTGCAATCTTTAGTTTAGTCGGCGGGCATGAGTCAACGATGACAGCGGATCCAGCCAGCTGCCCGTGCCAGCTGGGGTGGGGAAAGGTCTGAGGGTTTGCAGGCTTGGCTGTGGGCGGGGAGGTTGGGGGGGAAGCGGGCCGGTGGCGCGGTCCTGTTCGCCCCCTGGACCACAGGCAGGTGCTCCAGAGGGCGTTCCGGTCAGCGGTATTCGCAGAGATAGGCGGTATCTGTAGCGACTTTCAGCTGAAACTTGCTGTTGGCCGGAACGGTGAACTGGCTGCCGCCCTGGAAGGTTTCCCACTGCTCGCTGCCCGGCAGCTTCACGGTCAGGGCGCCGGCGATCACGTGCATGATCTCCATCTGGCTGGTGCCGAATTCGTATTCGCCTGCCGCCATCACGCCGATGGTGGCAGGGCCCTGGCTCATGCTGAAGGCGATGGATTTGACGGTGCCGTCGAAGTACTCGTTGACCTTGAACATGCTGAATCCTCAAGAGGGGGTGAAAAAGGCCCGCAAGTATGCATAAGGCGTTTTGCCGCGTCACCCGCTTTGAGCGTCGGGTGGGGCAGTCAGCGGCAGTAGGCGGGCTGTGTTGCGGGCATCTTCCAGGGCCCGGTGCGGCTGACCTTGAAAGCTCATGCCGGCGAGCTGCAGGGCGGTCTTCAGACCGACCGCACGCTTCAGCTGGCGAGTATCGGCGAAACGCTGTTTCAGGTTGATATGGGGAATCGTCGCCAGGCTGCTGGTCAGGCCATAGCGGCGCCATTCCTGCTCCAGCTGCCGACGGTCATAGTCGCCCCAGCTTGCCCAGCCCGCCAGGCGTGGGCGATGGGGGGCGAGCCAGTGCTCGAACTGGCCCCAGACACAGGGCAGCAGGGCAGCGGAATCGATATCGGCCTGGATGATGTGGGTGAGCTCGCGGCAGAAGGTAGTCAGGCAGGGGCGACGTAACGGGCGCACGAAGCGCTTGAAGTGATTCAGTTCATGGCCGTCTCGGTCCACCAGACTGGCGCCGATTTCGACGATTTCCATGATTTCCACCGGCCAGCCCCCCTCATCCGTTGTGCCTTCCAGATCGATCACCAACCACTTGTCCATCGGCAACTCCTGGGCTCCGTGCTGGGGCAACCTGCCTCGCTACCGGCTATAGTGGTTCAGTGTAAACCCTTCCCGTGCCCGTACCTGAACCCGAGGAGATGAGGGGGCCGTGTGCAAGCTGCATGGCAGCAAGGCTCATCAGCTGCGAAAGATGAAATACACTGCACCAAGCAGGCAGAGTCCGGCCCAGAGGTAGTCGAGTTTGAGGGGCTGGTTCATGAACAGCACACTGAAGGGGACGAAGACCATCAGGGTGATCACTTCCTGCATGATCTTCATCTGGCCCACCGTAAGTTCGGTGTAGCCGATGCGGTTGGCCGGGACCATGATCAAGTACTCGAACAAGGCGATTCCCCAGCTGATGAGCGCGGCCATGGCCTAGGGCTTGCTGTTCAGGGCGCGCAGATGGCCGTACCAGGCAAAGGTCATGAATATGTTCGAAAGGCTGAGCAGTACAGCGGTTTGCAGCCAGATTGGCATGGTGGGAAGTGGCTCCGGGAGAGGAATGAGCAGTTGAAGTGATCTGAGGTAGGAGATAGCGTCGTGCGGGCCGGGCTTGCCGATTCGTCAGGCACGGCGCAGGATACTTGACCTTCCCTGGACGTTGCTCTCATTGCGAGGTTCGACCATGAAATGTCGCGCGGGCTGCGGTGCCTGTTGCATTGCGCCCTCCATCAGTTCGCCGATCCTGGGCATGCCGCAGGGCAAGCCAGCGGGCGAGCGTTGTCTGCACCTTTCCGTGGACAATCTGTGCGCTTTGTTCGAAAGGCCTGAGCGGCCGGCAGTGTGCGCAGCCTTCGGTGCGGATTCGGCTGTCTGCGGCAGTAGCCGGGAAGAGGCATTGCAGTCGATCGAGTGGTTGGAGGGCGTAACGGGCTGAAGAGGTATCGAGCGATGATGGCCCTTGAGGAGTGGCCAATAATTAAGCAATAAATAAAAAAGGCTGCGTAAACGCAGCCTTTTTCTGCCGGGATAAAGCGATTAGCGCTTTTCCACCGAAACGAAGTCGCGCTTTTCGTAACCAGTGTACAGCTGGCGCGGACGGCCAATCTTGTACGGGCCGGAGAGCATTTCCTTCCAGTGGGAGATCCAGCCGACGGTACGTGCGAGGGCAAAGATCGCGGTGAACATGCTGGTCGGGATGCCGATGGCCTTGAGGATGATGCCCGAGTAGAAGTCGACGTTCGGATACAGGTTCCGCTCGACGAAATAGGGGTCGTTGCGGGCGATTTCTTCCAGCCTCATGGCCAGCTCCAGCTGGGGATCGTTGATGCCCAGTTCGGACAGCACTTCGTCGCAGGTCTGCTTCATGACCTTGGCGCGCGGGTCGAAGTTCTTGTAGACACGATGGCCGAAGCCCATCAGCTTGAACGGATCGTCCTTGTCCTTGGCTTTGGCCACGAACTTCTCGATGTTGGATACATCGCCGATCTCGTCGAGCATGGTCAGCACGGCCTCGTTGGCGCCGCCGTGCGCCGGGCCCCACAGGGCCGCGATGCCGGCAGCGATACAGGCGAACGGGTTGGCACCCGAGGAGCCGGCCAGGCGAACGGTGGAGGTGGAGGCGTTCTGCTCATGGTCCGCATGCAGGATGAAGATGCGATCCATGGCCTTGGCGACTACCGGGCTGATCGGCTTCACTTCACACGGAGTGTTGAACATCATGTGCAGGAAGTTTTCCGCGTAGTCCAGATCGTTACGCGGATACATCATCGGTTGGCCGAGGGAATACTTGTAGACCATGGCAGCCAGAGTCGGCATCTTGGCTACCAGGCGAATTGCGGAGATTTCGCGATGTTGCGGATTTTTGATGTCCAGCGAGTCGTGATAAAAGGCGGAGAGGGCTCCGACAACACCACACATGACAGCCATCGGGTGAGCATCGCGACGGAAACCGTTGAGGAAGTTCTTCAGTTGCTCATGAACCATGGTGTGGTTCTTGACATTGCTGACAAACTTTTCTTTCTGATCGGCATCCGGCAGTTCGCCGTTCAACAGCAGATAACAAGTTTCCAGGTAATCGGATTTTTCTGCCAGTTGCTCGATCGGATAACCGCGGTGCAGCAGGATGCCATTATCGCCGTCGATATAGGAAATCTTCGACTCGCAGGAAGCGGTAGACATAAAGCCAGGATCGAAGGTGAAATGGCCCGTTGAGGTCAGTCCCCGTACATCAATCACATCGGGACCGACGGTACCGGTCAAGACGGGCAGTTCAACGGGCTTGTTGTCCCCGATGATCAACTGCGCTTTTTTGTCAGCCATGGGTGGCCTCCTCTTTGAGCTTTCTGCTAGGTATCATCAGCTGGCCCCACGCAGGGCCCGCTTCACTATAGGGTGGTAGGTTCCAAAAGCAATCTGCACCAAAGTAGTAGTGGAGCGTTCGTTTCAGAACGGATTGCACGCACAAAAGCAACTATTTACGTGATTAGTGGCCATCGTGCAATCACTACTTTGTTGAGGGTGCCTGCGTTGTCATTAGTACCCTAACTGTCTATACTCGGCAACCGACCGCCAGGGGCTCTTAGAGCCGCGGATTCTGGAGGTTGCCGCTCTCTGGGTGGTGGGTACCTGACCAGTGCACATCCCAACAACTTCGCCCTGCTCGCCAGGGCTCTCACAGTGAATGAAAGCCGTGAAAAGCCAACGACCTGTAAACCTAGACCTTAGGACAATCAAACTTCCTGTCACTGCTTACACGTCCATTCTTCACCGTATCTCTGGTGTCGTCCTCTTCCTGGGCATTGTCGTGCTGCTGTCCTGGCTCGACAAGTCTCTATCGTCGGAGGAAGGCTTCGAGCAGGTGAAAGGGTATCTGGCCAGTCCGCTGGTCAAGCTGGTGGCGTGGGGCTTGGTGTCTGCGTTGCTGTACCACCTGGTGGCCGGCGTGCGCCATCTGATCATGGATATGGGCATCGGTGAAACGCTGGAAGGCGGCACCATGGGCTCGAAAATCGTTATCGGCGTTTCGGTGGCGCTGATCCTGCTGTCGGGGATTTGGATATGGTAACTAATGTCACGAATTTCTCGCGATCGGGTCTTTTCGACTGGATGGCTCAGCGCGTCTCCGCGGTCATCCTCGCGGCATACACCCTCTTTCTGCTGGGTTACCTGTTCTTCAGTTCGGATCTGACCTACGCCGACTGGCATGGTCTGTACTCCTCCACCGGCATGCGGGTCTTCAGCCTGCTGGCTCTTGTCGCGCTGAGCGTGCATGCCTGGGTCGGCATGTGGACCATCTCGACCGACTACCTGACTCCGATGGCGCTGGGCAAGCTGGCGACCGTCGTGCGTTTTCTTTTCCAGGCCGCGTGTGGCATCGCCATGTTCGCATTTTTCGTCTGGGGTGTGCAGATTCTTTGGGGTATCTGATCCATGGCTAACATTCGTACGCTTTCCTTCGACGCAATTATCGTCGGCGGTGGTGGTGCTGGCATGCGTGCTGCCCTGCAGCTGGCTCAGGGCGGTCATAAGACTGCAGTAGTCACCAAGGTATTTCCGACCCGTTCGCACACTGTTTCCGCACAGGGCGGCATCACCTGCGCCATCGCTTCGGCCGACCCGAACGACGATTGGCGCTGGCACATGTACGACACCGTCAAGGGCTCCGACTACATCGGTGACCAGGACGCCATCGAATACATGTGCTCGGTCGGCCCCGAAGCCGTATTCGAGCTCGAGCACATGGGGCTGCCGTTCTCCCGTACCGAAACCGGTCGCATCTATCAGCGCCCGTTCGGTGGCCAGTCCAAGGACTATGGCAACGGCGGCCAGGCTGCCCGTACCTGCGCTGCTGCCGACCGTACCGGCCACGCGTTGCTGCACACCCTCTATCAGGGCAACCTGAAGAGCAACACCACATTCCTCAACGAGTGGTATGCGGTTGATCTGGTGAAGAACCAGGACGGTGCCGTTGTTGGCGTCATCGCCATCTGCATCGAGACCGGCGAAACCGTCTACATTCGCTGCAAGGCCGTGGTTCTGGCCACCGGTGGTGCCGGTCGTATCTACGCCTCGACCACCAACGCCCTGATCAACACCGGTGATGGCGTGGGCATGGCCCTGCGTGCCGGCGTACCGGTGCAGGACATCGAGATGTGGCAGTTCCACCCGACCGGCATCGCCGGTGCCGGTGTGCTGGTGACCGAGGGTTGCCGCGGCGAGGGTGGCTACCTGATCAACAAGCACGGCGAGCGTTTCATGGAGCGTTACGCCCCGAACGCCAAGGATCTGGCTGGCCGCGACGTGGTTGCGCGCTCCATGGTCAAGGAAATCATCGCCGGCAATGGTTGTGGTCCGGATGGCGACCACGTGCTGCTGAAGCTCGACCACCTCGGCGAGGAAGTGCTGCACACCCGTCTGCCCGGCATCTGCGAACTGTCCAAGACCTTCGCCCATGTCGACCCGGTGACTGCTCCGGTTCCGGTTGTGCCGACCTGCCACTACATGATGGGTGGAGTGGCCACCAACATCCATGGCCAGGCCATCACTCAGGATACCAGCGGCAACGACAAGATCATCGAAGGCCTGTTTGCCGTGGGCGAAGTGGCATGCGTATCCGTACACGGTGCCAACCGCCTGGGCGGTAACTCGCTACTCGATCTGGTTGTGTTCGGCCGTGCTGCCGGTCTGCATCTGGAGAAGGCGCTCAAGGAAGGCATCGAACACCGCGGTGCTTCCGACTCCGACCTCGAGGCCTCGCTCAAGCGCCTGTCCGGCGTGAACGAGCGCAGCACTGGCGAAGAAGTCGCTCCCCTGCGCAAAGAGCTGCAGAACTGCATGCAGAACTATTTCGGCGTGTTCCGTACCGGCGAATACATGCAGAAGGGCATCGCTCAGCTAGCTGAGCTGCGTGACCGTATCGCTCAGGTCAAGATCAACGACAAGAGCCAGGCGTTCAATACCGCCCGCATCGAGGCTCTCGAGCTGCAGAACCTGCTCGAAGTGGCCGAGGCCACCGCAATCGCTGCGGAAACCCGCAAGGAATCCCGTGGTGCTCATGCCCGTGAGGACTTCGAGGAGCGCGACGACAAGGATTGGCTGTGCCACACCCTGTACTTCCCGGGTGAGAAGCGCGTGACCAAGCGTGCTGTCAACTTCGCGCCGAAGACCGTTCCGGTGTTTGAACCCAAAGTGCGTACTTATTAAGGGTTATCGATATGTCGCTGCCCAAGACATTGCAAGTTAGCGTTTATCGCTACAACCCGGAGCAGGACTCTGCTCCCTACATGCAGAATCTGAACGTCGACATCGACGGTAAGGACCTGATGGTTCTCGATGTCCTGGCCCTGATCAAGGAGCGTGACGGCAGCTTCTCCTACCGTCGCTCCTGCCGTGAAGGTGTCTGCGGTTCCGACGGCATGAACATGAATGGCAAGAATGGCCTGGCCTGCATCACCCCGCTGTCCAGCGTGCTGACCGACGGCAAGCTGGTGGTCCGCCCGCTGCCCGGCCTGCCGATCATTCGCGACCTGGTCGTGGACATGAGCATCTTCTACAAGCAGTACGAGAAGGTGCAGCCCTACCTGCAGAACAATACTCCCGCCCCGGCCATCGAGCGTCTGCAGAGCCCGGAAGAGCGCGAGAAGCTGGACGGTCTCTACGAGTGCATTCTGTGCGCTTGCTGCTCGACCTCCTGCCCGTCCTTCTGGTGGAATCCGGACAAGTTCCTCGGTCCGGCTGCATTGCTGCAGGCCTACCGCTTCCTGGCCGACAGCCGCGATACCAAGACCCAGGAGCGTCTGGCTGCCATGGATGACCCCTTCAGCGTATTCCGTTGCCGCGGCATCATGAACTGCGTGTATGTCTGCCCGAAAGGCCTGAATCCGACCAAGGCCATCGGTCACGTGCGCAACATGCTGCTGCGTAGCGGCACCTGATTAGTTCTTGGCAACACTGTATACCTGCGGCGCCAGGAGTGATCCTGGCGCCGCAGTCAAAGCTGGATTCGCAGCTCATGAAGCCGCGCTCCTATAAAGAATTTGACTAGCAGGGGCCTCCGGGCAAGCGTCCGGGCTATCTGTGGGATCCGTAGTGGCTTTACCAAAGTCGCTGCTCCATGACTTTGGAATGACCATGTGTGGCTCGCGCCGATGGTATCCCCTTACAAGGGTGACCAAGCATGCAAGATCAAGATAGCGTTATGCAGCGCATGTGGAGCAGTGCCCACCTTTCCGGTGGAAATGCTGCCTATGTGGAAGAGCTCTACGAGCTCTACCTGCACGACCCCAACGCTGTGCCCGAAGAGTGGCGCAACTACTTCGAAAAAATGCCCGCCGACGCTGGTGTTTCTACCGATGTTCCGCACGCTCCGGTCCGTGACCAGTTCGTCCTCCTGGCGAAAAACCAGCGTCGCGCGCAGCCGGTCGCAACTTCCAGCGTAAGCACAGAACACGAGAGGAAGCAGGTTGAAGTCCTGCGTCTGATCCAGGCCTATCGCTTGCGCGGCCACCAGGCCGCGCAACTGGACCCGCTCGGTCTGTGGCAACGCACCGTGCCTTCCGACCTGTCGATCACCCATTACGGGCTGACCAACGCCGATCTGGATACTATCTTCCGTACCGGCGAGCTCTACATTGGTAAGGAAGAGGCAACCCTACGCGAAATTCTGCAGGCATTGCAGGAGACATATTGCCGCACTATCGGTGCTGAGTTCACCCATATCGTCGATTCCGAGCAGCGCAATTGGTTCGCCCAGCGTCTGGAAAGCGTGCGTGGTCGCCCGGTGTTCTCCGGGGAGGTCAAGAGCCATCTGCTCGAGCGCCTGACTGCAGCAGAAGGTCTGGAAAAATACCTGGGCACCAAGTATCCGGGTACCAAGCGCTTCGGCCTCGAGGGTGGCGAAAGCCTGATCCCGATGCTGGATGAAATCATTCAGCGCAGTGGCTCCTACGACACCCAGGAAGTCGTCATCGGTATGGCCCACCGCGGCCGTCTGAACGTTCTGGTCAATACCTTCGGCAAGAACCCCCGCGATCTGTTCGACGAGTTCGAAGGCAAGAACAAGATTGAACTGGGCTCCGGTGACGTCAAATACCACCAGGGTTTCTCCTCCAACGTGATGACCCCCGGCGGTGAAGTTCACCTGGCTCTGGCGTTCAACCCGTCCCACCTGGAAATCGTCTCCCCGGTAGCCGAGGGTTCGGTGCGTGCTCGCCAGGATCGCCGCAAGGACATCAACGGCAACAAGGTGGTTCCAGTGTCCATCCACGGCGACTCGGCCTTCGCCGGCCAGGGCGTGGTGATGGAAACCTTGCAGATGTCGCAGATTCGCGGTTTCAAGACTGGCGGTACCATCCGCATCGTGATCAACAATCAGGTCGGTTTCACCACCAGCGACCCGATCGACACCCGCTCCACCGAGTACTGCACCGATCCGGCGAAGATGATTCAGGCTCCGATCCTGCACGTCAACGGCGACGATCCGGAGGCCGTGCTGTTCGTGACCCAGCTGGCCGTCGACTACCGCATGCAGTTCAAGCGCGATGTAGTCATCGACCTGGTCTGCTACCGTCGTCGCGGCCACAATGAGGCCGACGAGCCGAGCGGCACCCAGCCGCTGATGTACCAGAAGATCGCCAAGCAGCGCACCGTCCGCGAGCTGTACGCCGATGCCCTGGTGCAGTCCGGCGCCCAGAGCTCCGAGCAGGTCCAGGCCAAGATCGACGATTACCGTACTGCGCTCGATAACGGCCAGCACGTGGTCAAGAGCCTGGTCAAGGAGCCCAACACCGAGCTGTTCGTCGACTGGACCCCGTACCTGGGCCACGCCTGGACTGCCCGTCACGACACCAGCTTCGATCTGAAGACCCTGCAGGAGCTGAACGCCAAGATGCTGCAGCTTCCGGAGGGTTTCGTGGTCCAGCGCCAGGTGGCCAAGATCCTCGAGGATCGCGGCCGCATGGGCGTCGGCGCCATGCCGATCAACTGGGGGTTCGCCGAAACCATGGCCTACGCGACCCTGCTGAAGGAAGGCCATCAGGTGCGCATCACTGGCCAGGACGTCGGGCGCGGTACCTTCTCGCATCGTCATGCTGCGCTGCACCATCAGAAGGACGCCAGCCGCTACATCGCGCTGCAGCACCTGTTCGAGGGTCAGCCCAACTTCGACCTATACGACTCCTTCCTCTCCGAGGAAGCGGTTCTGGCCTTCGAATACGGCTATGCCACCACCACGCCGAATGCGCTGGTGATCTGGGAAGCCCAGTTCGGTGATTTCGCCAACGGTGCCCAGGTGGTGATCGACCAGTTCATCACCAGCGGCGAGCACAAGTGGGGTCGTCTGTGCGGCCTGACCATGCTGCTGCCGCACGGCTACGAAGGGCAGGGTCCGGAGCACTCCTCCGCGCGTCTGGAGCGTTATCTGCAGCTGTGCGCCGAGCAGAACATCCAGGTTTGCGTGCCGACCACCCCGGCGCAGGTTTTCCACATGCTGCGCCGTCAGGTGATCCGCCCGCTGCGCAAGCCGCTGGTTGCCCTGACTCCGAAGTCTCTGTTGCGCCATAAACTGGCCATCTCGACTCTGGAAGAGCTGGCCCAAGGTTCCTTCCAGACCGTGATCGACGAGATCGATCCGATCGATCCGAAGAAGGTCGAGCGTCTGGTCATGTGCAGCGGCAAAGTCTACTACGATCTGCTGGAGAAGCGTCGCGCCGAAGGTCGCGAGGACATTGCTATCATCCGCATCGAGCAGCTCTATCCGTTCCCGGAAGAAGACCTGGCCGCGATCATGGCGCAGTACACCAAGCTCAAGCACGTGGTCTGGTGCCAGGAAGAGCCGATGAACCAGGGTGCCTGGTACTGCAGCCAGCATCACATGCGCCGTGTCGCGAGCGCGCATCAGCAGAAGGGCCTGTTCCTTCAGTATGCCGGTCGCGAAGCCTCGGCCGCTCCGGCCTGCGGCTACGCATCGATGCATGCCGAGCAGCAGGAAAAACTGATGCAGGATGCTTTCACTGTTTAACGCCTTCTCGCAGAAGCAACGAATCAATAGGAACTCTAGATAATGGCTATCGATATCAAAGCCCCGACTTTCCCGGAATCGATCGCGGACGGCACCGTCGCTACCTGGCACAAGAAGCCCGGCGAAGCTGTCAAGCGTGACGAGCTGATCGTCGACATCGAGACCGACAAGGTCGTGATGGAAGTACTTGCTGAAGCGGATGGCGTGATTGCCGAGATCGTCAAGAACGAAGGCGACACCGTGCTCAGCGGCGAGCTGCTCGGCAAGCTGACCGAAGGCGGCGCTGCCGCTGCCGCTCCGGCTCCGGCTCCGGCCGCTGCTGCTCCGGCTGCCGCCGCTCCGGCCGCTGCCGAAGCGCCGATCCTGTCCCCGGCTGCCCGCAAGATCGCCGAGGAAAACGCCATCACTCCGGACAGCGTCAGCGGTACCGGCAAGGGCGGTCGCGTGACCAAGGAAGACGTGGTCGCTGCCGTGGAAGCCAAGAAGCCCGCACCTGCCGGCCAGCCGCCCGCTGCCGCCACTGCCGCTCCGCTGTTCGCTGCCGGCGATCGCGTCGAGAAGCGCGTGCCGATGACCCGTCTGCGTGCCAAGGTTGCCGAGCGCCTGGTCGAGGCCCAGTCCTCCATGGCCATGCTGACTACCTTCAACGAAGTCAACATGAAGCCGGTCATGGAACTGCGCTCCAAGTACAAGGACCTGTTCGAGAAGACCCACAACGGCGTGCGTCTGGGCTTCATGTCCTTCTTCGTCAAGGCTGCTGTCGAGGCCCTGAAGCGCCAGCCGGGCGTCAACGCCTCCATCGACGGTAACGACATCGTCTATCACGGCTATCAGGATATCGGCGTGGCCGTGTCCAGCGATCGTGGCCTGGTGGTGCCGGTCCTGCGCAACGCCGAGTTCATGAGCCTGGCGGAAATCGAAGGTAGCATCAACGACTTCGGCAAGAAGGCCAAGGCCGGCAAGCTGACCATCGAGGAAATGACCGGCGGTACCTTCACCATCTCCAACGGTGGTGTGTTCGGTTCCCTGCTGTCGACCCCGATCGTTAACCCGCCGCAGACCGCCATCCTCGGCATGCACAAGATTCAGGAGCGCCCGATGGCCGTCAACGGCCAAGTGGTCGTCCTGCCGATGATGTACCTCGCCCTGTCCTACGATCACCGTTTGATTGATGGCAAGGAAGCCGTTACCTTCTTGGTGACCATGAAGGATCTCCTGGAAGACCCGGCTCGCCTGCTGCTGGATATCTGATCTGAGATCGTAAGCTTGCCGGCACAGGCTCTCGATGGAGACCTGTGCCGGCGGCTTTAAGCCGTTTTAAAGAAGAGAATATGCTATGAGCCAGAAGTTCGACGTGATTGTGATTGGTGCAGGCCCCGGCGGCTACGTGGCCGCCATCAAGGCTGCCCAACTCGGCCTCAAGACCGCTGTGATCGAGAAGTACAAGGGCAAGGAAGGCAAGACCGCACTGGGCGGCACCTGCCTGAACGTGGGCTGCATTCCTTCCAAGGCCCTGCTGGACAGCTCCTACAAATTCCACGAGGCACACGAGAGCTTCAAGCTCCACGGCATCAGCACCGGCGAAGTGGCCATCGATGTGCCGACCATGATTGCCCGCAAGGATCAGATCGTCAGGAATCTCACCGGTGGGGTTTCCTCGCTGATCAAGGCCAATGGCGCCACCCTGTTCGAAGGTCACGGCAAGCTGCTGGCCGGCAAGAAGGTCGAGGTTACCGCCGCCGATGGCAGCACCCAGGTGCTCGAGGCCGAGAACGTCATTCTCGCCTCCGGTTCCAAACCTGTGGAAATCCCGCCGGCCCCGGTTGATCAGGAAGTCATTGTCGACTCCACCGGTGCTCTGGACTTCCAGAGCGCTCCGGGCACGCTCGGCGTGATCGGCGCGGGCGTGATCGGTCTGGAGCTGGGTTCGGTCTGGGCTCGCCTGGGTAGCGAAGTGACCGTGCTCGAAGCCATGGACAAGTTCCTCCCGGCTGTCGACGAGCAGGTTGCCAAGGAAGCCCAGAAGATCCTCACCAAGCAGGGTCTGAAGATCCTGCTGGGCGCCCGTGTCACCGGCACCGAGGTCAAGGGCAAGCAGGTCACTGTCAAGTTCACCGATGCCGAGGGTGAGAAGTCGCAGACCTTCGACAAGCTGATTGTCGCGGTTGGCCGTCGTCCGGTGACTACCGATCTGCTGGCAGCTGACAGCGGCGTGACCATGGACGAGCGGGGCTTCATCTATGTCGATGACTACTGCGCCACCAGCGTGCCGGGCGTCTATGCCATCGGCGACGTGGTACGCGGCGCGATGCTGGCCCACAAGGCTTCGGAAGAGGGCGTGATGGTTGCCGAGCGCATCGCCGGCCACAAGGCCCAGATGAACTACGACCTGATTCCTGCGGTCATCTACACCCACCCGGAAATCGCTGGTGTGGGCAAGACCGAGCAGGCTCTGAAGGCCGAAGGCGTGGCCATCAATGTCGGCGTCTTCCCGTTCGCCGCCAGTGGTCGTGCCATGGCTGCTAACGATACCGCCGGCTTCGTCAAGGTCATCGCCGATGCCAAGACCGACCGCGTGCTGGGTGTCCACGTGATTGGCCCGAGTGCTGCCGAGCTGGTTCAGCAGGGTGCCATCGCCATGGAGTTCGGCACCAGCGCCGAAGATCTGGGCATGATGGTCTTTGCGCACCCGGCCCTGTCCGAGGCGCTGCATGAGGCCGCACTGGCGGTCAGCGGTCATGCAATTCACATTGCCAACCGCAAAAAGTAATTAATAAAAAGCAACACCATGCGGCAGACAATCCGCTGCAGCTCTTTCCAGCTGCGTGGAGCGTCTGCCGCGCCGTTTTTGCTGGTATGGTAACGCTCATCGTTACCGTGGCAGCATGGGCCAGGCGCCATGTTGCGCAAGGACAGCTCATAAAACTAGAACGGTAAACAAAACATGAATCTCCATGAATATCAGGGCAAGCAGCTTTTTGCCGAATACGGTTTACCCGTATCCAGAGGCTTTGCCGTCGATACCCCCGAGGCTGCGGCAGAGGCTTGCGACAAGATTGGTGGCAGTACTTGGGTCGTGAAGGCCCAGGTGCATGCCGGGGGGCGGGGCAAGGCCGGTGGTGTCAGTCTTGTCAAGACCAGGGAGGAGGTGAAGGACTTCGCCGTCAGGTGGCTGGGCAAGCGACTGGTGACCTATCAGACCGATGCCGCGGGTCAGCCGGTCAGCAAGATCCTGGTCGAGGCATGCTCTGAGATCGAGCGAGAGCTTTATCTGGGGGTGGTGGTGGATCGCTCCAGCCGCCGTGTCGTCTTCATGGCCTCGACCGAGGGTGGGGTGAACATCGAAAAGGTCGCCCATGACACGCCCGAGAAAATCCTCAAGGTCACCATCGATCCCCTGCTCGGCGCCCAGCCGTTCCAGGCCCGTGAGCTGGCATTCCAACTGGGCCTCCAGGGGGACCAACTCAAGCAGTTCACCCACATCTTCATCGGTCTGGCCAGGCTGTTCCAGGAGCACGATTTGGCCCTGGTGGAGGTGAACCCGCTGGTGGTCCAGAAGGACGGCAATCTCCTTTGCCTGGACGCCAAGGTCAATCTCGACAGCAACGCCCTGTTCCGCCAACCCAGGCTGCGCGCCATGCATGACCCGTCCCAGGACGATCCCCGCGAGGTGCATGCGGCGAAGTGGGAGCTGAACTACGTGGCCCTCGAGGGCAACATCGGCTGCATGGTCAACGGCGCCGGCCTGGCCATGGGTACCATGGACATCGTCAATCTCCATGGCGGCAAGCCGGCCAACTTCCTCGACGTCGGCGGCGGTGCGACCAAGGAGCGGGTGACCGAGGCGTTCAAGATCATTCTCTCTGATGCCAACGTAAAGGCCGTGCTGGTCAACATCTTTGGCGGCATCGTGCGCTGCGACATGATTGCCGAGGGCATCATAGGCGCGGTCCGGGAGGTTGACGTCAAGGTTCCGGTGGTCGTCCGCCTGGAAGGCAACAACGCCGAGCTGGGTGCCGAGATACTGGCCCGGAGCGGTCTGAACATCATTGCGGCCAGCAGCCTGACCGATGCGGCAGTGCAGGTGGTCAAGGCGGCGGAGGGCAACCCATGAGCATCCTGATCAACAAGGATACCAAGGTCATCTGCCAGGGATTCACCGGCAGTCAGGGGACCTTCCATAGTGAGCAGGCCATGGCCTATGGCACCCAAATGGTCGGCGGCGTGACCCCGGGCAAGGGCGGCACTACCCATCTCGGTCTGCCGGTGTTCAACACGGTCAGGGAGGCCGTAGAGGCTACGGGTGCCGATGCCTCGGTGATCTATGTGCCTGCACCGTTCTGCAAGGATTCCATCCTCGAGGCAGCTTTCGCCGGCATCCGGCTGATCGTCTGTATCACCGAGGGCATGCCGACCCTCGACATGTTGCAGGTCAAGCTCAAGTGTGACGAGTTGGACGTGCGGCTAATCGGTCCCAACTGCCCGGGTGTGATCACCCCCGGCGAGTGCAAGATCGGCATCCAGCCGGGCAACATCCACCAGCCGGGCAAGGTCGGCATCGTTTCTCGGTCGGGCACTCTGACCTACGAGGCGGTGAAGCAGACCACTGACGCAGGCTTTGGCCAGTCCACCTGCGTGGGCATCGGCGGCGACCCGATCCCGGGCTCCAGCTTCATCGATATCCTCAAGCTGTTCCAGGACGATCCGCAGACCGAAGCCATCGTAATGATCGGCGAGATCGGCGGCAGCGCCGAGGAGGAAGCGGCGGCCTACATCAAGGCGAACGTCACCAAGCCGGTGGTTTCCTACATTGCCGGCGTTACTGCGCCGGCGGGCAAGCGCATGGGGCATGCCGGCGCGATCATCTCCGGCGGCAAGGGCACCGCGGACGAGAAGTTCGCCGCCCTGCAGGATGCGGGGGTGAAGACCGTGCGTTCCCTGGCGGATATCGGCAAGGCCTTGGCCGAGCTGTCCGGCTGGGAAATGAAGCAGTCCTGAAGTTGCCGAAGCTTCTTGCCGGGAAATGCCAGTCGGTCGCCGACTGGCATTTTTTCGTTGTCTGGGTAAAGTGACGGGCTTCTCGCGTTGCTGCAGCTCGACAAGGAGTACTGATGTTCAGCGCCGAAAGCTATCTGCCCCATCTATTCGCCGTCATCTGGTTCGCGCTCTGCTGGGGCGGTTATACCCGCTATGCGACCTGGAAGGGGCGTGATACTCCCTGTCTCGCCAGCATCATGCACCTTTACCGGGAGGACTGGATGCGCCGTCTGCTGCTGCGCGACAGCCGCATCGCCGATGCCAGCGTGATCGGCAGCCTGGAGCGCAGCGCCTCCTTCTTCGCCTCCAGCACGCTGATCATCCTCGCCGGCATTCTCGCCGTGCTGGGCTCTTCCGAGCGGGCGGTTTCTCTGCTGGCCGAGCTGCCCTTCGTCCAGGTGGCCACCCGCGAACTGTCGGAAATCAAGCTGCTCGGCCTGTGCGTGGTGTTTGTCTATGCCTTCTTCACCTTCAGCTGGTGCATGCGCCAGTACAATTTCGCCGCAGTGCTGGTCGGCGCCGCACCCATGGTGGGGGAGCGGCATGTCACCGAGCAGGAGCGCAAGGCCTTCGCCGAGCGTGTCGCGCGAGTCATCTCGCTGGCGGCCAACCAGTTCAATCTGGGCCTGCGCGCCTACTATTTCGGCCTGGCCATGCTGGCCTGGTTCATCAACCCCTGGGTGTTCATGTTGGTCACGGCAGGCGTGGTCATGGTGCTCTATCACCGGGAGTTCCATTCCGAGGTGCTGGAAGTGATGGTCTACACGCCGACTCCGCCGATGGTGCCCCTGAAGGAAGAGAAGTAATCCCCCCTCCAAGCGGATGCCCCGATGAAACGACTGCTGGCCAACCCCTATCTGCTGCTCACCCTGGCGTCGCTGTTCTGGTCGGGGAACCTGGTCATGGGGCGCGGGCTGCGTGCCGACCTGCCACCGGTGGGGCTGGCGTTCTGGCGCTGGTCCACCGCCTTCCTGCTGGTCCTGCCGCTCGCCCTGCCACATCTGAGGAGCCAGTGGCCGGCAGTGCGTGCAGGCTGGCGGGCGGTACTCCTGCTCGGGGTGCTGGGTGTCGGCTGCTACAACACCTTCTCCTATATCGCCCTGCAGTACACGACGGCGACCAGCGCCATCCTGCTCAACTCCTTCATCCCCGTGGCGACCATCACCCTGGCCTTCCTGCTCTTCGGCAAGCGCCTCAGCCGCCAGGAAGCCCTTGGCATGGCCATCTCGCTGGCTGGGGTGCTGATTCTGGTGGCCCAGGGCAGTCTCGACACCCTGCTGGCGCTCAGCCTGAACATTGGCGATCTGTGGATGCTCGCGGCGGTACTGTCCTGGGGGCTATACACCGTGGGGCTGCAATGGCGGCCGCAGGGCGTGCACCCGATGCTGCTGCTCGCGGCATGCATCGCCATCGGTCTGCTGGCCCAGGCGCCGGCCTACGCCTGGGAGATCGTGGCGGGGCGCTCGATCGTGCTCAATGCGCAGTCCGTCGGCGGCATTCTCTACGCGGGCGTGGTAGCGGCCTTCCTGGGCTTTCTCTGCTACAACGCGGGCATCGCGGCCATCGGGCCGGCGCGGGGCTCGCTGTTCATCCACCTCATGCCGGTGTTCGGCACCATCCTCTCGGCGCTGCTGCTGGGCGAGCGCCCGCAGCTCTATCACCTCGCCGGCATCACCTTGGTATTCGCGGGTATCGCGCTGACCATGCGCCGCCCAGCGGTGGCCAAGGGGGCGGCACTGCCCGCGGGCGAATCCCGCTCCTGACCGGGCTGTCACGCTCAGGGTTGCGCGATCTCCTCGAGCGGTGCTTCGCGCGGCAGCAGCAGGTCGAGGAGGACTGCCGTCAGGCCACCGGCGGTGATCGCCGAGTCGAACAGGTTGCGCACGGTCTCGGGCAACTGCTGCAGCAGCTGCGGTTGCGCGGCGATGCCCAGGCCGACGCCGAGGGCGGCGGCGATGATCAGCATGTCGCGGCGGCCCAGGGCGCTTCGGGCGAGGATGCGGATGCCGGCGGCGGCGACGCTGCCGAACATGATCAGGGTGGCGCCGCCCAGCACCGGCTTGGGAATCTGCTGCAGCAGCGCGCCGAGCGCCGGGACCAGACCGAGGGCGAAGAGGAGGGCGCCGATGTACAGGCCGACATGGCGGCTGGCCACGCCGGTCATCTGGATCACCCCATTGTTCTGCGCGAAGGTGGTATTGGGAAAGGCGCCGAGGCTGGCGGCGATCAGGCAGCTGACGCCGTCGCCGAGTACGCCGCCCTTGAGCCGGCCCAGGTAGGCCGGGCCGGAGATCGGCTGGCGCGACAGCAGGCAGTTGGCGGTGAGGTCGCCGACTGTCTCGATGGTGCTGATCAGGTAGACCAGCGCCACCGGCACGAAGGCCGCCCAGGCGAAATCGAAACCATAGCGGAAGGGCTGCGGCAGGCTGAACGGCGGCAGCTCGGGCAGTGGCTGCGGCACGAGCAGGCCGGAGAGCCAGGCTGTCAGGCTGCCGAGGGCGAGGGCGACGATAATCGCCGACAGGCGCACCCAGGGCCGCCGCGAGCGGTTGAGCAGGACGATCGCCAGCATTACCAGCCCGCCCAGCGCGAGATTGCCCGGCGCGCCGAAGTCCGCGGCGCCGAAGCCGCCACCGATATCGGTGATACCGACCTTGATCAGGCTGACGCCGATCAGGGTGATGACGATGCCGGTGGTCAGCGGGCTGATCACCCGGCGCAGCTGGCCGATGAAGCGGCTGAGGACGATCTGCACGAAGGCACCGAGGAAGCATACACCGAAGATCAGCGCGAGAATCTCCTGCGGACCGCCGCCGCGGTTCTTGGCCAGCAGGCCGGCGGCAAGTACCGCACCGAGAAAGGTGAAGCTGGTGCCCTGCAGGCAGATCATCCCGGCGCCGATGCCCAGCGGCCGCCAGGCCTGGAGGAAGGTGCCGATGCCGGAAACCAGCAGCGCCATGCTGATCAGGTAGGGCAGCTGTTCGCCCAGACCAAGCACCGCGCCGATCACCAGCGGCGGGGTGATCACCCCGACGAAGCTGGCGAGGATGTGCTGCAGGGCGGCGAAGAGAGCCGGGAGAGGAGCAGGACGGTCATCCAGACCGTAGATCAGTTCGGCGGGGGATTGTTCCTGCATGGCGGTATCGACCTCGGGCGAAAGGGGATGCGTTGAGACGGGCGCAGAAACGACAATGCCCGCATCGGAAGATACGGGCATTGTCTTCAGCGGCCAACTGGACCGCCAGTCTCCCGGGCGGGCGACTCAGTCTTCCAGAGGTCCCATGGCGGTGGTGTTGAAGCCGCCGTCGACATAGAGGATTTCGCCGCTGATGCCCGAGGCCAGGTCGGAGCAGAGGAAGGCACCGGCATTACCGACCTCTTCGATGGTCACGTTGCGGCGCAGGGGGGTCTGGCGCTCGTTGGCGGCAAGCATCTTGCGGAAGCTGGCGATGCCGGAGGCGGCGAGGGTGCGGATCGGGCCGGCGGAGATGCAGTTGACGCGGGTGCCTTCCGGGCCGAGGCTGGCGGCCAGGTAGCGCACGCCGGCCTCCAGGCTGGCCTTGGCCATGCCCATTACGTTGTAGTTGGGCATGGTGCGCTCGGCGCCCAGGTAGGACAGGGTCAGCAGGCTGCCGTTGCGGCCCTGCATCATCTCGCGGCCGGCCTTGGCCAGGGCGACGAAGCTGTAGGCGCTGATGTCGTGGGCGATCTTGAAGCCCTCGCGGGTGGTGACTTCGGTGAAATCGCCGTTCAACTGATCGCCCGGGGCGAAGCCGACCGAGTGGACGATGCAGTCCAGGCCGTCCCACTTCTTGCCCAGTTCCGCGAAGACCTTGGCGATATCCTCGTCGTTGACCACGTCGCAGGGAAAGCACAGCTCGGGGCCGGAGCCCCAGCCGGCGGCGAACTCCTCGACGCGGCCCTTGAGCTTGTCGTTCTGATAGGTAAAGGCCAATTCGGCGCCTTCACGATGCATCGCGGCGGCGATGCCTGAGGCGATGGACAATTTGCTGGCGACGCCGACGATCAGTACGCGCTTACCGGCGAGAAATCCCATGGATCAGTTCCTCTTCTAGTTAATCGGCGCTGCCTGGAGCCAGAAAGGCGGCTTCCAGCAACTGCCGAGTATAAATATGTTGCGGGTCAGCGAAGATGTCCCGCGCCGGCCCCTGTTCGACCACCTGCCCCTGCCTGACCACCATCAGCTGGTGGCTGAGCGCCTTGACCACCGCCAGATCATGGCTGATGAACAGGTAGGTCAGGTCGTACTTGCGCTGCAGCGAGCGCAACAGCTCCACCACCTGGCGCTGTACCGTGCGGTCGAGCGCCGAGGTGGGCTCGTCCAGCAGGATCAGCGCCGGCTTCAGTACCAGCGCCCGGGCGATGGCGATTCGTTGCCGTTGCCCGCCAGAAAACTCGTGGGGATAGCGGTGACGGGTTTCCGGGTCCAGGCCGACCTCGCGGAGCGCCTCGATGATCGCCTGCTCCTGCTCGGCCGGCGTTCCCGGGCCATGGATCCGCAAGCCCTCGCCGACGATCTGGCCCACCGACATGCGCGGGCTGAGACTGCCGAATGGGTCCTGGAAAACCACCTGCATCTCCCGCCGCAGGGGGCGGATCTCGCGCTGCGACAGGCCGTTCAGTGTCTGGCCGCGGAAGCGGATCGAGCCCTGGCTGCCGAGCAGACGCAGGATCGCCAGGCCGAGGGTGGATTTGCCGGATCCGCTTTCGCCGACGATGCCCAGAGTCTGTCCCTGGCGCAGGGTGAAGCCGATGCCGTCCACCGCCTTCACATGGTCGACGGTACGGCGCAGCAGGCCCTTCTTGATCGGGAACCAGACACGCAGATCCTCGACCTCCAGCAGTGGCTCGCCGACCGGATTGTCCACCGGTTCGCCGCTGGGTTCCGCGCCGAGCAGTTCCTGAGTATAGGGGTGCCTGGGCGCATGGAAGATTTCCTCGCAGCTGGCCTGTTCGACGATGCTGCCGCCGCGCATGACACAGACCCGTTGGGCGGTGCGCCGCACCAGGTTGAGGTCGTGGGTGATCAGCAGCAGCGCCATCCCCAGCCGTGCCTGCAGGTCCTTGAGCAGTTCGAGGATCTTCAGCTGCACGGTGACGTCCAGCGCCGTGGTCGGCTCATCGGCAATCAAGAGTTCCGGCTCGTTGGCCAGGGCCATGGCGATCATCACCCTCTGTCGCTGGCCGCCGGAGAGTTCGTGGGGGTAGGCCTTGAGGCGCTTGTGCGGTTCGGGAATGCCGACCAGCTCGAGCAGTTCCAGGGTGCGGGCGGTGGCGGCCGCGCCGCGCAGGCCCTTGTGCAGGGCAAGGACTTCGTTGATCTGCTTCTCGATGTTGTGCAGTGGGTTCAACGAGGTCATCGGCTCCTGGAAGACCATGGCGATGCGATTGCCACGGATGCCGCGCAGCTTGCGTTCGTCGAGCTGCAGCAGATCCTGCCCGGCGTAGCGGATGCTGCCGGCCGGGTGGCGGGCCAGCGGGTAGGGCAAAAGGCGCAGGATGGAGTGGGCGGTGACCGACTTGCCGGAGCCGCTCTCGCCGACCAGGGCCAGGGTCTCGCCCCGGCGGATGTCGAAGCTGACGCCTTCCACCACGCGCTGTGTCCGATCGCCGCCGACGAACTCGACCGCCAGGTCGCGTATCTCGATGAGGTTCTGCGAATCGTTCATTTCACTTCCTCGGGTCGAAGGCATCGCGCGCCGCCTCACCGATGAACACCAGCAGGCTGAGCATCAGCGCCAGCACCACGAAGGCGGTGATTCCCAGCCAGGGCGCCTGCAGGTTGGCCTTGCCCTGGGCGACCAGTTCGCCGAGGGACGGCGCACCGGGTGGCAGGCCGAAGCCGAGGAAATCCAGGGCGGTGAGGGTGCCGATGGCGCCGGTGAGGATGAAGGGCATGAAGGTCATGGTCGAGACCATGGCGTTGGGCAGGATGTGGCGGTACATGATGGCGCCGTTGCCCATGCCCAGGGCGCGGGCGGCACGCACGTACTCCAGGTTGCGGCCGCGCAGGAACTCGGCGCGCACCACATCGACCAGGCTCATCCAGGAGAACAGCAGCATGATGCCCAGGAGCCACCAGAAGTTCGGCTGGACGAAACTGGCCAGGATGATCAGCAGGTAGAGCACCGGCAGGCCGGACCAGACTTCCAGGAAGCGCTGGCCGAGCAGGTCGACCCAGCCGCCGTGGAAGCCCTGCAGGGCGCCGACGACGACCCCGATGAGCGAGCTGAGCAGGGTCAGGGTGATGGCGAACAGCACTGAGATGCGGAAACCGTAGATCACCCGGGCGAGCACGTCGCGGCCCTGATCGTCGGTGCCCAGCCAGTTGACCCGCGACGGCGGCGCCGGCGCCGGGACGGTCAGGTCATAGTTGATGCTCGAATAGCTGAAGGGGATCGGCGGCCAGAGCATCCAGCCATCCTTTTCCGTGATCAGACTCTGGATGTAGGGGCTCTTGTAGTTGGTGCTCAGGGGGAATTCGCCGCCGAAGGTGGTTTCCGGGTAGCGCTTGAACACCGGGAAGTACCAGCCGCCGTCGTAGCGCACCACCAGCGGTTTGTCGTTGGAGACCAGCTCGGCGCCGAGGCTCGCGACGAATAGCACGAGGAACAGCCAGAGCGACCACCAGCCACGCCGGTGCGCTTTGAAGAGTTCCAGCCGGCGGCGGTTGAGGGGAGTCAGCTGCATTTTCAGCTCTCCCGGCTTTCGAAGTCGATGCGCGGATCGACCAGGGTATAGGTGAGATCGCCGATCAGTTTCACGACCAGTCCCAGCAAGGTAAAGATGAAAAGAGTGCCGAACACCACCGGATAGTCGCGGTTGATCGCTGCCTCGAAGCTCAGCAGGCCGAGGCCGTCGAGGGAGAAGATCACCTCGATCAAGAGCGAACCGGTGAAGAACAGGCCGATGAAGGCCGACGGGAAGCCGGCGATGACGATCAGCATGGCATTGCGGAAGACGTGTCCGTAGAGCACGCGGCTCTTCGACAGGCCCTTGGCGCGGGCGGTGACCACGTACTGCTTGTTGATCTCGTCGAGGAAGCTGTTCTTGGTCAGCAGGGTGAGGGTGGCGAAGTTGCCGATCACCAGCGCGGTCACCGGCAGGGCCAGGTGCCAGAAGTAGTCGAGGATCTTGCCACCCAGACTGAGCTCGTCGAAATTGTTCGAGGTCAACCCACGCAGCGGGAACCAGTCGAAGTAGCTTCCACCGGCGAACAGCACGATCAGCAGGATGGCGAACAGGAAGGCAGGAATTGCGTAGCCGACGATGATCGCCGAGCTGGTCCAGACGTCGAAGATGCTGCCGTGGCGGACCGCCTTGGCTATCCCTAAGGGAATGGACACCAAATACATGATCAGGGTGCTCCACAGCCCGAGGGAGATCGACACCGGCATCTTCTCGAGGATCAGGTCGACGACCGTGGCGTCGCGGAAGAAGCTCTCGCCGAAGTCGAAGTGCAGGTAGTTGTTCAGCATCAGCCAGAAGCGCTCGTGGGCCGGCTTGTCGAAGCCGTACATGCGCTCGATCTCGGCGATCAGATCCGGGTCCAGGCCCTGGGCGCCGCGATAGCTGGAGCCTGCCGCGGAGACCTCGCCGCCGCCGCCGGCGATGCGTCCGGTGGCGCCGCCGGCGGCGGCCTCGAAGCCTTCCAGCTTGGCGATGGCCTGTTCCACCGGGCCGCCGGGGGCGGCCTGGATGATGACGAAGTTGAGCAGCAGGATGCCGAACAGGGTCGGCACGATCAGCAGCAGGCGGCGCAGGATATAGGCGAACATCCTCAGTGCTCCGTGCCCGTCGGGGCGCCCGGAGTGGCGACAGCCTCGGGTTTGCTCCACCAGGTATACAGGCCGATGTCGTAGAGCGGGGTCACCGTCGGGTGGCCGAGGCGATTCCAGTAGGCCACCCGCCAGGTCTTGATGTGCCAGTTGGGGACCACGTAGTGGCCCCACAGCAGGACCCGATCCAGCGCCCGGGTGTGGCTGATCAGGCTGTCGCGGGTGTCGGCCTGGATCAGGGCGTCGACCAGGCGGTCGATGGCCGGGTCCTTGAGGCCGATGAAGTTGCGGCTGCCCGGGTTGTCGGCACTGACCGAGTGCCAGTATTCGCGCTGTTCGTTGCCGGGCGAGTTGGACTGGCCGAAGCCGCCGACCATCATGTCGAAATCGCGCGAGCGCAGGCGGTTGATGTACTGGGAGATGTCCACCCGGCGGATTTCCAGGTCGATGCCGAGATCGGCCAGGTTGCGCTTGTAGGGCAGCAGGATGCGCTCGAACTCGGCCTGGGCGAGGAGGAACTCGATGCGCACTGGCTGACCCTTGGCATCCAGCATGCGGTCGCCCTCGACCCGCCAGCCGGCCTCCTGCAGCAGCTGGTAGGCGCGCCGCTGCTGGTCGCGGACGATGCCGCTGGCGTCGCTGACCGGCAGCTGAAACTCGCTGGCGAAGACCTCCGGCGGAATCTGTTCGCGCAGCGGTTCGAGGATCTTCAGCTCGGCCGCATCGGGCAGGCTGCGGGAGGCCAGCTCGGAGTTGTCGAAGTAGCTGCGGGTGCGGGTATAGGCGCCGTTGAACAGCTGGCGGTTGGTCCACTCGAAGTCGAACAGCAGGCCCAGGGCCTCGCGTACCCGGCGGTCCTGGAACAGCGGCCTGCGGATGTTGAAGATGAAGCCCTGCATGCCGGCCGGGTTGTTGTTGGTGATCTCTTCCTTGATCAGTTGGCCGTTTTTGACTGCCGGGGTGTCGTAGGCGGTCGCCCAGTTCTTCGCGCTGGTTTCCAGCCAGTAGTCGAACTGCCCGGCCTTGAGGGCTTCCAGGGCGACAGTATTGTCGCGGTAGTAGTCGACCTGTATCGCGTCGAAATTGTAGAAGCCGCGGTTGACCGGCAGGTCCTTGCCCCACCAGTCCTTGACCCGCTCGTAGCGGATGCTGCGTCCGGGCTGGACGTCGGCCACCCGGTAGGGGCCGCTGCCCAGCGGCGGCTCCAGGCCGGACTTGGTAAAGTCGCGGCCGGCCCACCAGTGCTTGGGCAGCACCGCCAACTGGCCGAGGATCAGCGGCAGTTCGCGGTTGCCGGCATGGAGGAAGTCGAAGCGCACCCGGCGCTCGTCCTCGGCGACCGCCTGGCTGACGTCGGCGTAGTAGGCGCGATACAGCGGGGCGCCGTCCTTCATCAAGGTGTCGAAGCTGAACACCACGTCCTCGGCGGTCACCGGATGGCCGTCATGGAAGCGTGCCTCGGGGCGCAGATAGAAGCGCACCCAGCTGTTGTCCGGGGCCTTCTCGATCTTCTCGGCGAGCAGGCCGTATTCGGTGAAGGGCTCGTCCAGGCTGTGGCGAGTCAGGGTGTCGTAGAGCAGGCCGATCTCGTCGGCGGCGACACCCTTGTTGATGAAGGGGTTGAGGCTGTCGAAACTGCCGAAGCCGGCCTGGCGCAAGGTGCTGCCCTTGGGTGCGGCCGGGTTGACGTAGTCGAAGTGCGAGAAGCCGTCGGGGTATTTCGGCGCCTCGTCGTAGAGGGTCAGGGCGTGTTGCGACGCGGCCTGGGTCAGGCCGGTCAGGCCGAGCAGCAGGCTGCCGCTGGCCGCGAGCAGAAGGGAGCGCAGTGGGCGCATCATCGGTCGTTCTCCGTGGACTTCAGCCACCAGGCACGCAGGCCCAGGGTGTAGGGGGGCGTGGTGACGAAGGCGAACCGGTTGCGGTACGCCAGGCGGTGATGATTGATGTACCAGTTCGGGATGCTGTAGTGCTGCCAGAGCAGGACGCGATCCAGCGCGCGGGTGGCGGCGACCTGCTGTTCCCGGGTCCGCGCCGCCAGCAGGCTTTCCAGCAGGCTGTCGATCACCGGGTTGGCGATGCCCGCGTAGTTCTTGCCGCCCTTCACGCCGGCCTGGCTGGAGTGGAAGTACAGCCACTGCTCCAGGCCGGGGCTGTGGGTCTGCGGTAGGGTCAGCAGGATCATGTCATAGTCGAAGTGGTCCAGCCGCTGCTTGTACTGGGCGCGATCCACGGTGCGCAGCTGTACCTCGATACCGAGGCTGGCGAGGTTTTCGCTGTAGGGCTGGAGGATGCGCTCGAGGCTGGGGTTGACCAGCAGGATCTCGAAGCGCAGCGGCTGGCCCCGGGCGTCGACCAGATGCTGGCCGGAGAGTTTCCAGCCGGCACCAGCGAGCAGGGCGAGAGCGCGGCGCAGGGTGTCGCGCGGGATGCCGCGGCCGTCGGTCCGCGGCATCGGGAAGGGCTCGCGGAACAGGCGCTCGGGCAGTTGCTGGCGGTGCCTGGAAAGCAGCAGCCATTCCTCGCCTTCGGGCTTGCCGGTGGCGGAAAACTCGCTGTTCGGGTAGTAGCTCTCGGCACGCCGATAGGCGCCGTAGAACAGGGTGCGATTGGTCCATTCGAAATCGAACATCAGCCCCAGGGCCTCGCGCACCCTGAGGTCGGCGAACGCACTGCGCCGGGTGTTCATGAACAACGCCTGGGTCTGGGTCGGAATCCGGTGCGGGATCTCGGCGCGGATCACTTGGCCTGCCATCACGGCGGGAAAGCGATAGCCGCTGGCCCAGTTCTTCGCTTGGTGCTCGATGTAAAAGTCGAACTGCCCGGCCTTGAACGCCTCGAAGGCGACCCCGCTGTCGCGGTAGAAGTCCACCTCGACTCGGTCGAAGTTGTACTTGCCGCGGTTGATCGGCAGCTTTGCGCCCCACCAGTTCTTCACCCGCTCGAACACCAGGCGGCGACCGGGCTGCACCTGGACGATGCGATAGGGGCCGCTGCCCAGCGGCGGCTCGAAGGTGGTGGCCTTGAAGTTGCGGCCTTTCCAGTAGTGGCGGGGGAGCACCGGCAGCTCGCCGAGGCGCAGGATCAGCAGCGGATTGCCCGAATGTTTTAGGACGAAGCGGATGCGGTGGCGCCCGAGGATGTCGACCCGCTGCACCTCGCGCAACTCGGTGCGGTACTGGGGATGCCCCTCCTGGCTGAGCAGGCGATAGGAGAAGGCCACATCTTGGGCGGTGATCGGCTTGCCATCATGGAAGCGGGCCGATTTGCGCAGATTGAATACCACCCAGCTGTGGCTTTCATTGTACTCGATGGTCCTGGCGATCAGGCCGTAGCTGGAGGCGGGTTCGTCTCCGGAGGGGTCATACACTCCCGAGCCAGCCATCAGCGGCGCGTTCAGCTCGGTGATGCCGTGCTGGAGGAAGTTGGCCGTCGCCGATGGGCTGGTGCCCTTGAAGCTGTAGGGATTCAGGGTGTCGAAGGTACCGAGTGCCATCAGGCGCAGCGAGCCGCCCTTGGGGGCCTCGGGGTTGACCCAGTCGAAGTGGCTGAAATGGGCGGGATACTTGAGCGCACCGAACTGGGCGTAGCCATGGCTTTCGGTGATGCGCGCACACGCCGGTGCACTCGCGAGCAGACTGAGCAATAGCAGGCAGAGGGGACGCATCGGTGGGAGGGTCCGATCTATGGCGACTTCTGGAGATTCAGGTCGCTTACAGTAACAGCTTGTCAGTCTTGGAAAAAGCTCGTATCCCGAGGCTTCCGCGCATTCGCGGGGCCGCTAAGCCCATCGACCTTCGCGGCCTGACGTTGCTGAATGCTGTTAGTTCGCCAGGAAGAGGGTCAGCGTCTGCCCCGGGCGGATGGTCCGACTGTTCAGGGCGTTCCAGCGCTGCAGCGTCTTGGCGTCGATCTGGAAGCGCTGGGCGATGCGATGGAGTGAATCGCCCTTGCGCACCTTGTAGTAGGTCACCGACTTGCGCTTCTTGGCCGGCGTTCGGCGCGGCTCTTCCTCCAGGGCCAGCATCCGTGCGCTTGGCGGCGTGGTGGCCTGTTGCAGGGTGAAGGTCCGGTGCAGCTCCGGCCTTCTCGGGCGGGCAGTGCCCAGGCTTGCGGTCAGGCGCTGTTTCCGCCATTCGGCCAATTGCTCGGGGGTGCGTCCCAGATTGAGCTGCAGCCGCTCGGCATTTTCGGTCGGCACCAGCAGGTACTGAGGGCCATCCAGGGTGATGCCGCGCTTGTAGGCCGGGTTCAGCTGGATCAATTCCCCCTTGTCGATGCCGGCCATTTCGGCGAGGCGCGACAGCTTCATGCTCCGGCTGATCTCCACCCGCTCGAAATAGGGTTCGTTGGCGATCGGGCTCAGGGTGATGCTGTAGGCTTCGGGTGTCCCGATCACCTGGGACAGGGCCAGCAGCCTGGGCACGTAGTCCTGGGTTTCCCTGGGCAGGCGCAGGTTCCAGTAGTCGGTGGGCAGGCCGAGCCGGCGGTTGCGCGCCATGGCCCGGCTGACCGTGCCCTCGCCGGCATTGTAGGAGGCCAGGGCGAGCAGCCAGTCGCCGTCGAACATCTTGTGGAGCCGGGAGAGGTATTCGATCGCCGCCTCGGTCGAGGCGGTGATGTCGCGTCGGCCGTCGTACCAGTGGGTCTGGTGCAGGTTGTAGTCGCGACCGGTGGAGGGGATGAACTGCCACAGACCCACCGCGTGAGCGCGGGAATAGGCGAGGGGGTTGTAGGCGCTCTCGATGACCGGCAGCAGGGCCAGCTCCAGCGGCATCCCGCGCTCTTCCAGACGCTCGACGATGTAGTGGATGTAGAGTGCGCCGCGCTCGCTGACCTTGTCGATATGCGCCGGGTTGCTGACGAACCACAGGCGCTGGCGCTCGATACGCGGGTTGACGCCGATCTCGCTCTGCAGCGCGAAGCCTTCGCGCATGCGTGTCCAGATGTCCGCGGGCTGCGGGGTGACAGCCTGGTCCAGCCACTGGGTTTCGCGCTTGGGCTTTGTAGCCGTGGGCGCATAGTCGGCATCGTTGCGCTGGTTGGTGCTTTGACAGCCGGCCAAGGCTGTAGCCAGGAAGATGATGAGGAGCTGGCTGTGCCTCGGCAACACGCCTAGGGCAACACTCTCAGAAAGTGACTTTGACATGGGCGGGTGGAGGTCCGGGCAAAAAATTGGGCCGATTCTAGGAAGCCCCCCAAAGGGGGGTCAACCCATCGGGGACATTCAAACTGTAGGCTGCTATCTAGAAATTGTCCTTCCATGCCCGCAATTCGGCGAAAACTTGATCTGGGTCAAATTCTGCCTGGGCGCTGCGGCGGGCAATAGTTTCTTTAATGGATGTTTTCCCGGTGCGCAGGAAGGGGTTGGTTTCCTGTTCCAAGGCCATGTTCGACGGCAGGCTGCTGCGCCCTGCGGCGCGCCAGGCGCTCACCTCGGCCAGGCGCCGGGCGATGGCGGGGTTGTCCGGCTCCACGGCCTGGGCGAAACGCAGGTTGCCCAGGGTGTATTCATGGGCGCAGAACACCAGCGTCGCCTCGGGCAGCCCGGCCAGGCGGCGCAGCGATTGGTGCATCTGGCTCGGTGTGCCCTCGAAGAGGCGCCCGCAGCCGGCGGCGAACAGGGTATCGCCGCAGAACAGCCAGGGCTGCGCGGCATCGTGGAAGTAAGCGATGTGGCTGCGGGTGTGACCCGGTACCTCGAGAATCCTGAAGGCGCAGCCGAGGACCTCGACCTCTTCGCCGTCGCGCAATGTAAGATCCCGTGCCGGGATGCGTTCGTCGTCGGGGCCGAGCACCCGGGCCCCGCTGGCCTGCTTGAGAGGTTCCACGCCGCCGATGTGGTCGGCGTGGTGATGGGTGATCAGGATGTCGGCGAGCTGCCAGCCAGGGTTCGCGCCCAGCCAGGCGAGCACCGGGGCGGCATCGCCGGGGTCGACCACGGCAATGCGCCGGGTGGCAGGATTCTGCAGCAGCCAGATGTAGTTGTCCTGGAAGGCGGGGAGTGCGTCGATTCGTACCATGCTGTGTTCGCGAGAGGTCCCGGCGCAGTGGCGTTGCCGAGCGGTTCCCGCATTCTCCTGTTGAATCTGTCCATTAATGGGCCGAAGGGATCTCGGCTGCCTTCCAGGCTCCGGCGTTGCCGTTCGCCGAGAGCGTGTTGACGCTGGCGGCCGCTAAACTTAAAAGGGTTTGTTTTATCTTAGACCGAGCGTCTGCACGCAGGGAGCCCTCATGACCGACCAAGCCTTTGCCCACGTCGATTCCCGGTGGCTGTCGCTGATGAGCGACGCCCGCGACTGGTTCGCCACGCCCTTGGGACAGCAGATGCTGCAGGAGGAGCGGCGTCTGCTCAGGGAGGAGCTGGCGCGCTTCTTCGGTGGCTATCTGGTGCACTACGGTCCGCCAGGCGAATTCGAGGGGGCGGGGCAGATCCGTTGCTGCGTGCGCCTGGGGGCGCCCTTGCCGGGGGTGCAGATCATCTGCGAGGAACAGGCCTGGCCGCTGGCCGAGCACGCCGCCGATGTGGTGGTGCTGCAGCATGCCCTGGACTTCAGCCTGTCGCCCCATGCGCTGCTGCGCGAGGCGGCACGCAGCGTACGCCCCGGCGGTCACCTGCTGGTGGTCGGCATCAATCCGCGCAGCCTCTGGGGACTGCGCCGCCATTTCGCCAGCGATGTCCTGCGCCAGGCCCGCTGCATTGGCTCCAGCCGGGTGGGGGACTGGCTGGCGCTGCTCGGCTTCGCACTGGAGAAACGCCGCTTTGGATGCTATCGTCCGCCGCTTTCATCCAGCGTCTGGCAATCCCGCACCGCGCGCCTGGAATCCTGGGGCGAGTCCTGGCAGATGCCGGGCGGCGGCTTCTACCTGCTGGTGGTGCGCAAGCTGGTGGTCGGCCTGCGGCCGCTGCCGCAGAGTCGCCGGGAGCCCATCGGCAAGCTGCTGCCGCTGCCGGTGGTGAAGGTCAGCCGGCGCGCGTCGAAACATGGGGCTTGAGTGAGCGACAAGGTCGAAATCTATACCGATGGTGCCTGCAAGGGTAACCCCGGTCCCGGGGGCTGGGGCGCGCTGCTGGTCTGCCGGGGCGTCGAGCGCGAGCTCTGGGGCGGCGAGGCGGAAACCACCAACAACCGCATGGAGCTGACCGCGGCCATCCGCGCGCTGGCCGAGCTCAAGCGGCCCTGCGAGGTGCTGCTGACCACCGACTCCGAGTACGTGATGCGCGGCATTCAGGAGTGGTTGCCGAACTGGAAGAAGCGTGGCTGGAAGACCGCCGCACGCCAGCCGGTGAAGAACGCTGATCTCTGGCAGCAGCTCGACGAGCAGGTCGGCCGCCACCAGGTCAGCTGGAGCTGGGTGCGCGGGCATACCGGGCATCCCGGCAACGAGCGTGCCGACCAGTTGGCCAACCGCGGCGCCGCCGCCGCCCGTGCGCAGAGAAAACACAGCGTCTAGACCCCCCTGTAAAGGCACCGACAGAACATGCGCAGCGTCGTACTGGATACCGAAACCACCGGCATGCCGGTGACCGACGGCCACCGGATCATCGAGATCGGTTGTGTCGAACTGCTCGGCCGCCGTCTCACGGGGCGGCATTTTCACGTCTATCTGCAGCCGGACCGCGAGGTGGACGAAGGCGCCATCGCGGTGCACGGCATCACCAACGAATTCCTCACCGACAAGCCGCGCTTCGCCGACGTCGCCGAGGAGTTCTTCGAGTTCATCAAGGGCGCCCAGCTGATCATTCACAACGCGGCGTTCGACATCGGCTTCATCGACAACGAATTCGCCCTGCTGGGGCTGGCGGAGCGTGCCGACATCAGCGCTCACTGCTCGGTGCTCGACACCCTGCTGATGGCCCGCGAGCGCCACCCTGGCCAGCGCAACAGCCTCGACGCCCTGTGCAAGCGCTACGACGTCGACAACTCCAACCGCGACCTGCACGGCGCCCTGCTCGACGCCGAGATCCTCGCCGACGTCTGGCTGGCCATGACTGGCGGGCAGACGCACCTGTCGCTGGCTGGCGAGGGCAGCGAGGACGGTGGGCGGGCCCAGGCTTCGGCGATCCGCCGGTTGCCGCAGGACCGCCCGCGCACCCGGGTGATCCGTGCCAACGAGCAGGAGCTGGCTGCCCATGGCGAGCGGCTGGCGGCGATCGAGAAGGCCGCCGGCGGCCCGGCGCTGTGGATCCAGGTGGAGCAGGCGCAACAGCAATAGCCGAGGCTTCCGGCGTGCGGAGCCGGCAGCTTGGGCCGGCGCTCTGGCTTATCCTGAGGGCAAACTCCCTCAGGATACGAATCGTGTACAAAGACCTCAACTTCCCGATTCTCATCGTTCATCGCGACATCAAGGCCGACAGCATCGCCGGCGAGCGCGTGCGGGCGATTGCCGGGGAGCTGGAGCAGGGCGGCTTCAGCATCCTCTCCACCGCCACTTCCAGCGAGGGGCGCATCGTCGCCTCGACCCACCACGGCCTGGCCTGCATCCTGGTCGCCGCCGAGGGGGCGGGGGAGAACCAGCGCCTGCTGCAGGACATGCTCGAGCTGATCCGCATCGCCCGCTCGCGCGCGCCGCAGCTGCCGATCTTCGCCCTCGGCGAGCAGGTCACCATCGAGAACGCACCGGCCGAGGCGATGGCCGACCTCAACCAACTGCGCGGCATCCTCTATCTGTTCGAGGACACCGTGCCCTTCCTCGCCCGCCAGGTCGCCCGCGCCGCCCGCAACTACCTGGCCGGGCTGCTGCCGCCCTTCTTCAGCGCGCTGGTCGAACACACCCTGCAGTCCAACTACTCCTGGCATACCCCCGGCCACGGCGGCGGTGTGGCCTACCGCAAGAGTCCGGTGGGCCAGGCCTTCCACCAGTTCTTCGGCGAGAACACCCTGCGTTCAGACCTCTCGGTATCGGTGCCGGAGCTCGGCTCGCTGCTCGACCACACCGGTCCACTGGCTGCCGCAGAGGCGAGGGCGGCGCGTAATTTCGGCGCCGATCATACTTTTTTCGTGATCAATGGCACCTCGACCGCCAACAAGATCGTCTGGCACTCCATGGTTGCCCGCGACGACCTGGTGCTGGTCGATCGTAACTGCCACAAGTCGATCGTCCATGCGATCGTCATGACCGGGGCCATTCCCCTCTATCTGGTGCCGGAACGCAACGAGCTGGGCATCATCGGGCCGATTCCGCTTGGCGAATTCAGCCGCGAGTCGATCGCCGCGAAGATCGCCGCCAATCCCCTGGCCCGCGGTCGCGAACCCAGGGTGAAGCTTGCGGTAGTAACCAACTCCACCTACGACGGCCTCTGCTACAACGCCGAGCTGATCAAGCAGACCCTGGGCGATGCCGTCGAGGTGCTGCACTTCGACGAGGCCTGGTTCGCCTACGCCGCCTTCCATGAGTTCTATGCCGGACGCTATGGCATGGGCACCACGCGCTTGGCGGACAGTCCGCTGGTGTTCAGCACCCACTCCACCCACAAGCTGCTGGCGGCCTTCAGCCAGGCTTCGATGATCCACGTGCAGGACGGCGGCCGCCGTCCGCTGGACCGCGACCGCTTCAACGAAGCCTTCATGATGCACACATCCACCTCGCCGCAGTACGGCATCCTCGCCTCGCTGGACGTGGCCTCGGCGATGATGGAGGGGCCGGCCGGGCGCTCGCTGATCCAGGAAACCTTCGACGAGGCGCTCAGCTTCCGCCGCGCCCTGGCCAACCTGCGTCAGAGCCTGGCGGCGGACGACTGGTGGTTCGACATCTGGCAGCCGCCGCTCGGCGCGGCCGGTGAGCAGGGCGCTGCTGCCGACTGGCTGCTGACCCCGGCGGCCGACTGGCATGGCTTCGGCGCCCTGCCCGAGGATTATGTGCTGCTCGATCCGATCAAGGTCACCCTGGTGACGCCGGGGCTGAATGCCGCCGGCCAGCCTGCCCGGCAGGGCATCCCGGCGGCGGTGGTCGGTCGGTTCCTCTGGGAGCGAGGCCTGGTGGTGGAAAAGACCGGCCTGTATTCCTTCCTGGTGCTGTTCTCCATGGGCATCACCAAGGGCAAGTGGAGCACCCTGCTGACCGAGCTGCTGGAGTTCAAGCGCTGCTACGACGCCAATCAGCCCCTGGGCCAGTCCCTGCCGTCCATCGCCCAGGCTGGCGGCACCCGCTATGCCGGCATGGGGCTGCGTGATTTGTGCGACCAACTGCACTGCTTCAACCGGGAAAGTGCCCGGGCCAAGGCGCTCAAGCACATGTACAGCCTGCTGCCGGAGGTTGCCCTCAAGCCCGCAGACGCCTACGACAAGCTGGTGCGCGGTGAGGTCGAGGCGGTGCCCATCGAGCGCCTTGAAGGGCGCATCGCGGCGGTGATGCTGGTGCCTTATCCGCCGGGCATCCCCTTGATCATGCCAGGCGAGCGCTTCACCCCGACCACCCGGGCGATCGTCGATTACCTGCACTCCACGCGCTCCTTCGATGCGCGCTTCCCGGGGTTCGACCTGGACGTGCATGGCCTGCAGCGCGAGGATGGCCCGCAAGGGCGGGTCTACACGGTCGACTGCCTGCGCTGAGTCATCCCTCCAGCGTCCGCGGCCGCGCTGCCGCAGACAGCTTCGAAGCGGCTGGCGCGAGCCTTTGTGACGGGATTGCGCTATGTGCTCCGGCAATGCTCTTCGATATTTGCCCGGCCCTATACATATCCATTATCAGGACTTGTCCGAATCATCGGATATAGCTGAAGCGCCATCAATGTGCCCGCTGTCGTTTCGGCTATGTCCCCGCAGAAACGCTGAGCGAGATCTGTGGAGTCGACCGCACAACTGTTTCCCGAGTGAACTGAAAAATGCTTGAAAAACAAGCTAATGGCATTTTGATTTGTTTTGTGGCGGAGTGGTTGAAAGTTTCTGTCTGGATGCTGGAAGGAAGTTTATTGGTGCTTTTTGACTGCTCGAGGAAGCTCGTTGGAGTTGTTCTGTTAATTGATATATGAGTTGCTGGTAATTTTGAGTGATGGCTGTTTGGCATGTTGGTGACGGTTTGTTGGCGTCATTGTCATGGCGTGGATCATTCCATTAGTTTTCTGCGTGGTGTTGCGTTGCACAATAAGATTTACTGAAAATGCTGGTTATTCTGCTGAAAGCGATAGCTTTGGTGACGCTTGTTGGGAATGCATATGTTCATGTTTTTTTATGTGCTGATTTCATATGTTCGTACAATTTTTGTTGGCTATTTTTGTTGATTGTGTTGCTTTTAAAAAACACAATAAAAATCAATAAGATAATTTTTTAAAACTGGGCCATTGATTACATGGTTTGCATTGATGTCAATATCAGTATCGGCCTTGTCCAGCTTCAATACTCATTCGCCAGAGCTTGCGATCTGCGTCATGATGTATTTGACAGGCTTTCCAGTAATCCAATTTCTCCTCTGTAATTTGCTGTCCTGCAAAAATGAGTGTATTCAGTTTTGCGTTGTCCGATATGCAGTAGTGGCGTAATGATTCTGCGGGTTTGTGTAAATTTGATTTGGATTCAGGATTCACTTTCCCATTCTGTCCGAATGAATTACCGGCGATTCAGATTACGCTTTGTTTCGTCGGTAGTGTGAAAAGCAAGCATGTTGATGGGGCAGGCCCGATGGCCATGAGCGGCTTCCTGCAGGAGAGAGACGTAAATGTCACCCTTCAGTGATCGCTCAGCAGGTCTTCAGGGCGATGCCAATTGAATGGCATTTCCGGCTTTCCGTAGTAGTTGGGTGGGGCCATGCCAGTCGAACGTGAGCTCTGTTTGTGATGCAGCTCGAAAAGGAACAAAAGCTTGCGCCGAAAGTGCAGCTTTTTGAGAGCAGGATGATCAAATGGCTAGTCATATTGCAATAACACCCGCAGGGTATCTCGACTCCAGAATTGCGATCGCTGCCTGTCGTGCAGGGGACATTGGAATCCTCGACCTGGGCTTCTACAACAATAATCCGGAAACCACCAGGGCGGCCATCGAGGGCCTGGCCGCCAGCGCCGGCCCGCACGCCCAGTGGGGCATACGCTGGGATACGCTCGGCTCCGCCCAGCGCGCTCTCGAGCAACTTGCCGAATTCATCCCACAGCGCGTGCCGATCCTGGTGCTCACCGGACTCAAGCCGGACGATCTGGTGTTTACCGGGATGCAGCCCAAGGAGCTGGCCGCGCTGAAGAAGAAGATCAAACGCCTGGCCCGCAAGATTTTCGTCGAGGTCTGGGATCTGCCCTCGGCGCTGGCTGCCGAGGCTTCTGGCTGCGACGGACTGATCCTCAAGGGGCATGAGTCCGGCGGCTGGGTCAGCCGCCATTCGAGTTTCATCCTCCTTCAGGAATTGCACGGTCGGATCAACATCCCCTACTGGGTGCAGGGCGGCATGGGCACCCACACCGCGGCAGCCGCGGTGCTCGCCGGAGCCTCCGGCGTGGTGCTCTGCGAGCAGCTCTGGCTGGCCGACGAAAGCCCCTTCATCGGCACTCCGCAGGCCCGCGCCTGGGCCGCGCTGGATGGCAGCGAAACCATGCTGATCGGCCCGGAGCAGCGCGCGTTCCGCCTGTTCGGCCGCGGTGCCCGCGAACGGCTCGACGAACTTGAACAGGCGGTGATCAAGGGCGAGCCCTGGGAGGCGCTGCTGCTCCAGTCCCTCGCGCAGGCGGATTCCCCACTGCTGCCGATGGGCGAGGACATCGCCCTGGCCGCCGCCCTGGCGCGCCGCCACGGCACCGTCGGGCGCATCCTCGCTGCGGTTTCGGAATGCACCGAACAGGCCCTGCGCGAGGCCCGCTCGCAGAAGGCGCTGGGCCCGGAGTCCCCGCTGGCGCAGCAGCACGGCACCCGCTATCCGATCGTCCAGGGCCCGATGACCCGGGTCAGCGACGTGGACGGCTTCGCCAAGGCCGTGGCCGATGGCGGTGGTCTGCCGTTCATCGCCCTGTCGGTGATGCGCCAGGATCAGGTGCAGACCCTGCTGACCAAGACCAAGGAACGGCTCGGCGACCAGCCCTGGGGGGTCGGCATCCTCGGCTTCATGCCGCTGGAACTGCGCCAGGCCCAGCTCGAGGTGATCCGCGAGGTCAAGCCGCCGTTCGCGCTGATCGCCGGTGGGCGTCCCGGCCAGGCCCGCGAGCTGGAGGCCATCGGCATCAGCACCTACCTGCACGTGCCGTCGCCCGGGCTGCTCAAGGGCTTCATCAAGGACGGCGCGCGCAAGTTCATCTTCGAGGGCGGCGAGTGCGGCGGCCATACCGGACCCTTGAGCAGCTTCATCCTCTGGGAGTCGGCCATCGAGACCCTGAGCTCGGTCGAGATCGCCGATCCCGAGTCGATCCAGGTCCTGTTCGCCGGCGGCATCCACGACGAGCTGTCGGCGGCGATGGTCTCCGCTCTGGCGGCGCCGCTGGTCGCCCGCGGCATGAAGATCGGCGTGATCATGGGCACCGCCTACCTCTTCACCAACGAGATCGTCAGCAGCGGCGCGATCATGCCGGAGTTCCAGTCCCAGGCCATCGCCTGCAAGGAAACCACCCTGCTGCAATCCGGCAAGGGCATGTACACCCGCTGCGCGGTGACGCCCTTCTGCGAGGAGTTCAACCGAACCCGCCGCGACATGCTGCTCGCCCTGGAGGCGCCGGAGAAGGTGCTCAAGGTGTTGGAGCTGTTCAATATCGGCCGTCTGCGCATGGCCTCCAAGGGAGTCACCCAGAACCCCGACCGTTCGTCAGGCACCTCCCGCTACATGCATATTTCCCTCGACGCCCAGCGCCGTGAGGGCATGTACATGCTCGGCGAGGTCGCCCGCCTGCGTTCCCGGACGCTGAGCATCGCAGAGCTGCACAGTGCGGTGTCGGTGGGCTGCGGCGGGGTGCTGGCCCGGGTCGACAAGCGCCTGCCGCGCAAGCGCGTGGCCAAGCGCGTGGCTGCGGAAAGCGACATCGCCATCGTCGGCATGGCCAGCCTGCTGCCCGGCGCCGGTGATCTGCGCACCTATTGGCAGAATATCCTCCACCGGGTCGATGCGATCCGCGAAGTGAGTGAGGAGCGCTGGCGCCCGGAGGATTTCTTCGACCCACGTCGCGGCACTCCTGACAAGTCGTATTCAAAGTGGGGCGGCTTCGTCGACGACATCCAGTTCGATCCGTCGCTCTATGGCATTCCGCCGGCCAGTCTGAGATCGATCGAGCCGGTGCAATTGATTGCCCTGGACGTGGTACGCCAGGCGCTGGCCGATGCCGGCTTTGATCGGCATCCATTTCCGCGCGAACGCACTGCAACCATTTTCGCATCGGGCGGCATGAACGACCTCGGCTGCGACTACATCTTCCGTGGTCTGCTCAACCACTACCTGCCCAAGGTGCCGGGGCTGCCGGAGTCGGCCTATAAGCAGGTCATGGACGCGCTCTACGAGCACGAACTGCCCAAATGGACCGAGGACTCCTTTCCCGGTGTCCTCGACAACGTTACCGCCGGCCGGGTAGCCAATCGCTTCGATCTGCGCGGAACCAATTTTACCGTGGATGCGGCTTGTGCTTCATCGCTGGCGGCACTCGATGTGGGTATCCGCCAATTGCGCAGCCAGGACGCCGACGTCGCGCTGATCGGCTCCATTGACGTCTCCAACAATGCCATCGGTTTCTTGTGTTTCTCCCAGACTCACGCCCTATCGCCACGCGGCCGTTGTCGGCCGTTCGACGATAGTGCCGACGGCATCGCCCTAGGTGAAGGCGTGGCGGCGCTGGTGCTCAAACGTCTGGGCGATGCCGAGCGCGATGGTGATCGCATCTACGCGGTGATCAAGGGGATAGGCTCGTCCAGCGACGGCCGCAACCGCAGCCTCACCGCGCCCCATCCCCAAGGACAAGTCACCGCGCTGCAGCGCGCCTACGAGGATGCCGAGGTCGATCCGGCCAGCGTGGGGCTGATCGAGGCGCACGGCACCGGCACCGCCGTGGGCGACAAATCAGAAATCGAATCGCTCAATCTTGCTTTCGGCAAGACCGCCATGGCCACCCAGTCCTGCGCGGTGGGCTCGGTGAAGTCGATGATCGGCCATACCAAGGTTACTGCCGGGCTGGCGGCGATGATGAAGACGGCGCTGGCGCTCAGGCACCATGTGTTGCCGCCGACCATCGGCGTCGAGGTGCCGAACTCGCGTGTCGACTTCGCCCGCTCGCCATTTTTCATCAACACCGAGGTCCGCCCCTGGCTGAATACCGGCAAGAGCCACCCACGGCGCGCCGGGGTCAGCGCCTTCGGCTTCGGCGGTACCAACTTCCATGTGGTGCTGGAGGAATATGCTGGAGCCTATCGTGACAGCGATGCCGTCGACCTATGTCCACGCGATGCCGAACCGTTCAGCTTCTGGGGGCACGACCGGGCAAAGATCGCGGAGGAAGTGCAACGCCTGCTGAGCGCGCTGGAGCATCCCAAGCATGTCGATGTCGCCCAACTGGCCTATGCACTGCACCTGGAGCAAGGCGCAGCGCGGCTCGACAATGGCGCATGCAACTGCCGCCTGGCTCTTGTCGCGAGTTCGGCAGAAGATCTCAAGGCCAAGCTGGAGCTCGCATTGAGGGTGCTGCAGGGCCGCGAGACCGAAGTGAAGTACCCGCAGGGGGTGTTCTTTCGCGAGGGAGCGGCAAGCCCGGATGGCGTCTGTTTCCTCTTCCCCGGCCAGGGTTCGCAGCGGATCAACATGCTGGCCGATCTGGCGTCCTCCCGGCCTGAACTGCATGGGCTGTTCGAACATGCCGACGCGCTGCTCGCCGACAAGATGGAGCAACCCCTGTCCCGCTACATCTACCCGGTGCCGGTATTCAGCGATGAAGCCCGCGCGGCCCAGCAGAGCGCGCTGAACGCGACCCGGGTCGCTCAGCCGGCGCTGGGTGTGGTCGATCTCGCCGCGTTCAGAGTGCTGGGCGACTACGGTCTCAAGCCGGACTTCGTCGCCGGGCACAGCTATGGCGAGTACGTCGCCCTGCATGCGGCCGGGGTGATTGGGCTGGACGATTTCATCCGCCTGTCGGAAATCCGCGGCCGGCTCGCCGGCGAGGCCGGCCAGCGCAATCCCGGGGCTATGGCGGCGATCGACGCCGACGAAGCCCGCGTCCGCGCCCTGATCGAGCAGCATGGCCTGAACGTCACCCTGGCCAACCTCAATGCCGCCGATCAGACCATCGTCGCCGGCTCGGTGGAGGCCATCGAGGCAGCGGCCAAGGTGCTGGGCAACGAGTCGCTGAGAGTCAAGGTGCTGCCGGTCAGTGCCGCCTTCCACTCGCCGGCGATGGCCAGTGCGCGCGATGGACTGGCTGCCGAACTGGCGAAAATAGAGCTCAAGCCCGGCCAGGTGCCGGTGTTCAGCAACACTACCGGCGGCGCCTATCCGGAGGAGCCCGAGGCCATGCGCGCCCTGCTGGTCGAGCACATGACCGAGCCGGTGCGCTTCGTCAAGGAGATCAACCAGTTGTATGAAGCCGGCGCGCGCATCTTCATCGAAGCCGGCCCGGGCCTGGTGCTGACTGGGCTGGTCGACCGGATCCTGGCTGGCCGACCACATACGGCGCTCGCCATCGAGGCACCGGGGCGCGGCGGCTGGGTGCAACTCGCCCATCTGTTCACCCAACTGTTCACCATTGGCGTGCCGGTGAACTTCGGCCACTGGTTCAAGGGGCGTGGCTATGAAGCATTGGCAGTGGCGGAGGTGCTCGCCCGTGCTCGCGCCAAAGCACTGCCGGGTCCGCTGATCTGGCGCGTCAATGGCGGTCGCGCCAAGCCATGGAACGCACCGGCCGAAAGCCGCCCTGCGGCTCCGGCCAAGGGGACGACCGAGCCGACAGTGCCGGCGATCGCGGCCAGCGTCGCATCCGTGGAGATCCTGGGGCCCAACGTACAAGCGGCTACAACCGCCTCGACCGTTTTACATCTCAGCTCTCCCCGACCAGCGGTAACGCCGGTCACTATCAATCGCCACGCACCACAACGGAGGTTCAGCATGGCAAACGACAACACGCTGTACGCAGGGGGGGTCCCGGCAGGGATGGAGGCTCCATCACTGTTGCACGTGACTCAAGTCCAGGAAGTCATCACTCAGTTCATCGCGCTGCAACGCGACCAGCAGGAAACGCTGCGCCGTTTCCTCGATTTCCAGAGCGGCCTTGCGGGAGCCGATCTGTCAAGCCTTGCCGAGCCGCTCGCCCCGTTACAGGCGGTAGCGCAAGTGCCGCTGCCGCAGGCGCCGTCGCCACAGGCTCCGGTGCTGCCGGCCCAAGTGCTGTCGCTGCATACCGCAGGCCTGCCGGTCGGGCGCGCGCCGCAGGCCGCTCCCGCAGTCGAGCATAACGGGCACAATCCAGTCGAGGTGGCCAAGCCGGTAGCGGCTGTAGCGGCGCCGGCTGCGGCTCCGGCAGCCAAGGCCAATAATGGCGCTGCAGGTCTGGCACCCACCGAGGTCTTCAAGGCCGATCTGCTGCGTGCCGTGTCGGAGCGCACCGGTTATCCCGAGGACATGCTCGACCTGGATGTTCACATGGAGGCTGACCTCGGCATCGATTCGATCAAGCGCATCGAGGTCCTGAGCCAACTCAAGGAGCGCCACAACCTTATGGATGGGCGCGACGAGGAGACGGTGTTCGAGGAGCTCACCGGGCTGAAGACGCTCAACGAGCTGATCGCCTGGTACGACAAGCTGCATGACGCCGTCGCTGTTCCGGCAGGAGTCCTGAGCTCAAAAAAAGCAGTGACTCCGCTGTCGGCATCGCCGGCTGAGACAGCGGAGTCTGCAATTGAAGTAGCGCCGGAAGAAGTCGTGCATTGCTACACCGTCAAGGCAGTCGCCGCGCCGCTGGGCGCGACGGGCGGACAGCAACCCGCAGCCGGCCTGCCGGTGCTGCTGGTCGGGCCGGACTCGGAACTGGCCGCGGCCTTCCGCACCACCCTCGGCCAGGGCGGGCACCAAGTGAGGCAGGTCATTCCGGGCAAGGAAAGCCGTGTTCTGGGCGATGGACGTTTCGAGTTCGATCCAAGCTCCCTGGAGTCGGCGAAGGCGCTGCATGGCCTGCTCGGGGAGGCGGGGGCGCCGGTCGGGACGGTCATCAGCCTGCTCGGCGTGCCCTGCGCTTCGGCCGGGGAGGGCGAGCCAGTCGCCCCGGCCAAGGTGCTGTTTCTGCTGTGCAAGGTCTTAGACCAGGACCTCAAGGCCGCTGCCCATGGGGGGGCGGGGTGGCTGATCAACGTCACTGCCTTAGACGGCCGCTTTGGACTGGTGAAGTCCCGCGAACTGCCCGTCGAGTGTGCCGGTACCCTCGGCGTCGCCAAGTCAGCGGCGCGGGAGTGGGGTGACGATGCGCACGTCAAGTGCATCGACGTATCCCCCGATCTGAAGGCAGACGAGGTGGTCGAGCGGGTGCTGAGCGAGTGGGCCGGGCAGACACCGGTGCTGGAGGTCGGCTACAGCGGCGAAGGTCGCTGGCAGCTGGCGCTCGAGTTGCAGGCGGCTTCGCCCGCGGCAGGTCTGCCGGCTCTGGACGACGGCGCCGTGGTGCTGATCACCGGTGGTGCCGGCGGGATCACCGCCGAGATCGGCAGCGTCCTGGGCGCGGAGTATCGCCCGCGGCTGGTGCTGGTAGGGCGCAGTCCATTGCCGGGCGAGGAGGCCGGGGAGACCCGTGACATCACCGATCCGGCGAAGTTGAAGCAAGTGCTGATCGGCAAGTTGCGCGGCGAAAGAGGTGCCAAGCTGAAGCCGGCCGAGGTAGACCGGGTGTTCAAGCGCCTGCTCAAGGATCGCGAGATCCGCGACAATCTCGACAGACTGCGGGCGACGGGAGCCGAGGTCGAATACCACGCCGTGGATGTGCGCGACGGTGATGCCTTCGGCCGCTTGATCGATGAGATCTACGCGAAGTGGGGGCGCATCGATGGCGTTCTGCACGGCGCCGGGGTCATCGACGACAAGCTGATCCGCGACAAGACGCCGGAGTCGTTCGCCGCCGTCTACGACACCAAGGTCATCGGCGCCCAGGTCCTGGCGCGCAAGCTGCGCCCTGAAACGCTCAGGTTCGTGCTGTTCTTCTCCTCCATCGCGGGCCGCTTCGGCAATGCGGGGCAGAGCGACTACAGCGCGGCCAACGAGGTGCTGAACAAGCTTGCCGACAGTCTGAGCCACGCCTGGCCTGGCGTGCATGCACTGGCGATCGATTGGGGCCCCTGGAAGTCCGGCATGGTGAACGACCAGCTCCTCAAGTTCTATGCCGAGCGAGACATCTACCCCATCCCGTTGGCGATCGGTACCCGTCACTGCCTGGAGCAGATTCGGCGGGGCAATACTGGCGAAACGGAGCTGGTAATCACTGCGAGCCTAGAGCAGCTCGCAGAGCAAATGCAGCCGCGCAAGCGGCATGATCCGGTTCGGCAGTTCCAAGCCGAGGCAGGATAGCCATGGCTTGATCTTTCCCGCGCGTTTGCGCGCGGGATCGTAGTCGAGGCACTGCTCAATCAAGGAGGAAATATCATGAGCAATCCTAATAATGCAGTTCTAAGTGACTTCACCCCCGTACAGCTTGTCAAGCCCGTGCCCCAGAGCTTCACGCTCGAGTTGTCCGCCTACGGATTTGCCCAGGCCTATTGCCTCAACAACAAGATCACCGACAAGGACGGTTTCCGCCAGGTCTACATGACGATGAAGGAGAAGTTCAACAAGTACGCCCTGTCGGCCCAGCAGATCAAGCGCCGCCAGCTGATCTTCTTCCCGAAGGTCAGCGATATCACCGTCTTCGACGGCGAGTTCAAAATCGCCGAACCCGAGCAGGCTTACCTGCGGCTGCATGACACCGCGAGCGACCCGCGGGGGGCGGGTCTCCAGACCCGTCATGAGAGTTTCGCCAAGGTCGTCGACCAGGCACTCGAGCGGATGTTCGAGGACACCGCCACGGCGCCCGACGATCTCATCCACGTCACCTGTTCGGGTTATCTGGCGCCGAGTCCGGTCGAGCGCATGGCGGCGAAGCGGGAATGGTTCGAGACCACGGTGACCCACAGCTACCACATGGGCTGCTATGGCGCCTTCCCCGCAATCAAGATGGCCCACGGCTTTCTCGCCTCGTCGCATTGCGGCCTTACCCCGCCCAAGGGGCGGGTAGACATCGTGCATACCGAGCTGCTGTCGGCGCACAACAACATCGCCGATACGCGGGCGGAAAACATCATCACCATGACACTGTTTGCGGATGGGCTGATCAAGTATTCGGTCTATACCGAAGAGGAACTGCGCCGGCGGGGCCGGCACGGCCTGAGGGTCCTGGCGATTAACGAGCACCTGCTGCCCGACTCTGCCGACGACATGACCTGGGTGCCGGGCTCGCACCAGTTCCATATGACTTTGACGCCCATGGTGCCGGTGGTCATCAAGCGTCATGTTCGGTCCTTCGTAATATCGCTGCTGGAACGGGCTGGCATCGATTTCGAGCGGGAGAAGAAAGAACTGACCTTCGCCATCCATCCGGGCGGGCCGAAGATCGTCGAGCACATCCAGGAAGATCTGGGGCTTGCCGACGAGCAGGTGGTGATCAGCAAGAGCGTGTTCCTGGAGAACGGCAATATGTCCTCCGCCACGGTTCCCCACATCCTCAAGCAGATCCTCGAAGAGGTGGATGTCGGCACGCGCGTCGTGTGCCTGGGTTTCGGTCCCGGACTGACTGTCACCGGAATGGTGCTGGAGAAGATATGAACGATACAGTCTATCCCAATGGTGCAGTCTTGACCGGCTTCACGCCGGTCCAGCTGGCCCAGCCGATCCCTCAGCGGATCGCCCTCGAACTGACCGCCTATGGCTTCGCCAAGGCCCACTGCCTGAGCAACAACATCAGCGACGAGGAAGGCTTTCTCGAGGTCTACAAGACGGTAAAGGAGAAGTTCGACAAGTACGCCCTGTCGCCTTCGCAGATCAAGCAGCGGCAGCTGGTCTACTTTCCGAAGCTGACCGACATCCGTTTCGGCGATGGCAACTTCGATGTCGTCGATCCGGAGCCCGACCAGGCTCACCTGCGGCTGTTCGATGTCAAGAATGATCCGCGTGGAGCGGACCTCCGGATGCGCCATGAGAGCTATGCCAAGGTCGTCGAGCAGGGGGTCGAGCAGATGTATGCGGCCGACGCCCCGGCGCCCGACGATCTCATCCATGTGACCTGCACGGGCTATCTGTCGCCGAGTCCCGTCGAGCACGTGGTGGCGAAGCGGAAATGGTTCGAGACCACGGTGACCCACAGCTACAACATGGGCTGCTACGGAGCCTTCCCGGCCATCAAGATGGCCCACGGCTTTCTCGCCTCCTCGCGCTGTGGCGTCACTCCGACCAAGGATCGGGTGGACATCGTGCATACCGAGCTGATGTCCGCGCACCACAACATCACCGAATGGCGGGCGGACAACATCATCTCGGCGACCCTGTTCTCCGACGGGCTGATCAAGTATTCGGTCTATTCCGAGGAGGAGCTGTTTCGGCAAGGACTGCGCGGCCTGCGGATCCTGGCGATGAACGAGCACCTGCTGCCGAATTCGTTCGACGGCATGCAGGGAGTGCCGGGCCCGTATCAGATCAAGATCAGTCTGTCGCCCTTGGTGCCGGCGATCATCAAACGGTATGTCAAAACCTTCACGGTAGACCTGCTTCGGCGTGCCGGCATGGACTTCGAGCGGGACAAGGAGGCCCTGAGTTTCGCCGTCCATCCGGGCGGGCCGAAGATCGTCGAGCATGTCCAGGACGAGCTTGGCCTGTCCGACGACCAGGTGGCGATCAGCCAGAGTGTTTTCCTCGAGCACGGCAACATGTCTTCTTCCACGATTCCGTACATTCTCATGCAGCATCTGGAAGAGGTCATTGTCGGCACTCGTATCGTATGCCTCGGCTTCGGGCCGGGGTTGACCCTAACCGGACTGGTACTGGAGAAGATATGAGCAGCAATATACTTTCCCCTTTGGTCCTTGATGTCGACAGCGAGGTGCCTCTGATTCCCCGAGTCTACGAGGCGGAGTCCCGCGAGGAGCTCAGGACTCAGGAGTGTGCAGAGGAAGATACGGCGCTCGTCGCCGCACCGGAGCCCTCACCGTCACAGCGCTCTGCCGTAGCACTGGCGGTCGAGCAGGAACCTGCCTGCGAGCCTCTGGAGGAGGGCAGCATGCCCTTCATCGGTCAGGTGCTGGCCTACGCGCCTAACGAGTCGATCATCGTACAGCGCACGCTGAGCTTGGCGGAGGATCTCTATCTTGCCGACCACGCTTTCGTCAATGCAGCCGGCATAAAGCCGATGTCCGCCTGCATGCCGGTACTACCGATGACCATGAGCTTGGAAGTGATGGCCGAGGTGGCGGCATGCCTGGCGCCTGGATTGGGGCTGACCGGCTTCGAGGCCGTCAGGGCGACGCGCTGGATCGAGCTGGCGGATAGCGCGAGCCTCGTCCTGACCATCAACGCGCATGTGCAGGATAGAGATGTTGAACGCCAGATCTGGCGCATCGCAGTGGGGATTCAGCCCGCCGGGCAGAATATGCCGTCGATCACCGCGACTGTGTTGTTTGCACCGACCTACCAGGTCGATCTCGACGTTGATTTTACGGAGTTCAGCAATCCTTACCGCCTGCCAATGACTGGCGAGGACTTCTACCGGGAGCGCTTCATGTTCCACGGGCCGCGTTTCCAGTGTTTGACTGGCGACATAGTGGTAGCGGATCAGGGCGCGCTGGCGAATCTGTTGGTGAGATCTCCCGCCGATCTGTTCCAGTCGGTGCGTCAGCCTCAACTACTGATCGATCCGGCTCTGCTCGATTGCGTTGGGCAAGTGATTGGCGTCTGGGCGATGCAGAACGATCGCTTCGTTTTTCCCATTGGTTTCAGCAAGCTCGAGCTTTACCGGCCGACCCCGCCGGTGGGTACGCGAGCACTATGCCGTATCGAGATCACTCGCAATGAGGCCAAGACACTCTATGCCGACGTTGAGGTTCAGGATGATGCCGGTGCCGTCTGGATGCGGATCAAGGGCTGGGGCAAGTGGAAGTTTCACTATCCCCAGCATCTGGTCGATTTCCGTCGCCAGCCGACGCAGCACCTGCTGAGCCATACCCTCGAGCTACCCTCGCTGGCGCCGGGAGCACTGTGCTGCATGGTCACGAAAGCGGATATCAGCGGTTTCGACGCTCTGCTTTTGGCGCGCCACTACCTGCACATGGACGAGATGCCAGCTTTCGAAGCCAAGGCCGGCGTTCCGCCGCGTCAGCAGCAGTGGCAACTCGGCCGGGTGGCGGCGAAGGACGCGGTTCGCGCCTGGCTTGCCGCGCGCAGCGAGCTGCCGGGCATGCTGCACCCTGCGGCCTTCGCCATCGACAGCGACGCGGCTGGTCAGCCTCTGGTGGTGGCGCTGGATGGCTATGCGCGGCTGCCGAAGATCAGCATTGCGCATTGCGAGGACAGGGCGGTGGCACTCGCCGGCGAGCAGCCGGTGGGCATCGACATCGAGCAGATCCGCCCGCGCGATGCCGGCTTCCTCGGGAGTTTCAGCACGGCCGGCGAGCGCGAGCTGCTGAACGATCTGGCTGCGGACGACACAGCGCGGGACGAGTGGATCACCCGCCTGTGGTCTGCCAAGGAAGCCGCCGGCAAGTTGATGGGCACCGGCGTGGACGGCGCCCTACAACGCTTCGAGGCGATCGCCATCGACGACGGCGGGAGCTTCATCATCCAGGTCCAGGACAGTGATTGGCTGATCGGTGTGTACAGCGTTCGCGACGGGGATTTCGTCATCGCCTACGCAGCTGTCGATAGAGTGGGGGCATCCGGCTGATAACCGACGCAGCGTCCGGGCTGCTGCGGCAGGCGCCGCGGCCCGGCTGCGGCCAGGTTTCGCGGATTGCTGGAGATTTCAAGCATGGGACGCATAGGAAACATCCGACCATGAATACCATTACCTCGATCGGAACGGCCCCGCTCGTCGAGCTGCGACGGGCTACCAAGCACTACGAGATCGGCGAGAACCCGGTGATCGCTCTCAAGGGCATCGACATCATCATCCAGGCGCGCGAGTTCGTCGCGATCTGGGGGCCGTCGGGGTCCGGCAAGTCGACCCTGTGCAACCTCATCGGAATGCTCGACTCGCCCACCTCCGGTACCGTGCTGATCAACGGCCAAGAGGCCAACGCTCTGTCGGACAACGCCCGCAGCGAGTTACGCAACCGAAACATCGGCTTTGTCTTCCAGAACTTCAACCTGGTGCCGGTACTCTCGGCATTGGAGAACGTCATGCTGCCGCTGCAGATCGCCGGCGCCTCGTCCTCGGTCGCCCGGCAGCGAGCGCTGGAGCAACTGACCGAGGTGGGCCTCGAGAAGCTCGTCACCCATCGCCCGGCCAAGCTCTCCGGCGGCCAGCAGCAGCGGGTCGCCATCGCCCGGGCGCTGGTCACCGACCCGGCTCTGGTAATCGCCGACGAGCCTACCGCCAACCTCGACTCGGGCAACGCTCGGCGGATCATCGAGCTGATGCTGAACATCAACGCCAGCTACGGCACCGCCTTCGTCTTCTCCACCCACGACCAGCGCCTGCTGGAAAGCGTCAAGCGCCGCGTCCTGATGCAGGACGGCGAGATCGACAGCGACACCCAGCCGGCGTGCGTGGCCGCACAGACCCACATTGCAAGGGGCCGCTCATGATCACCTGGTTCAAGCTCGCCACGCGCAACTTATTCCGCAACGGCCGCCGCTCGCTGTTCACCGTAATTGCGATCGGGCTCGGTTTCGCCGCGGTCAACGCCTTGGGCGGTTTCACCGCCTATATCTTCACCAGCCTGGAGGAGTCCTACATCTACATCCAGGGCAACGGCCACATGTCGATCTTCAAGAAGGGCTTCCTCGACGAGGGCAAGCTCGACCCGACGCGCTACCTGCTCAACGAGGAGGATGTCCGGGTGATCGACGAGGTCTTGCAGGCCCATCCGGAGATCCGCGTTTCCACCCCCGAGCTGAATATTTCCGGCTTGGTCAGCAACGGCGAGGTGTCGACCATCTTCCTCGCCAGCGGACGGGTGTCCTCCGAGGTCGATGTCATCCGCGAACGCTCGCGGACCAGAGTGGGCAATATGCAGTTGTTCGACGGCGAGCCCATGACCGACGACAACCCCAACGGCCTGGGCATGAGCCAGGGGCTGGCCGACCAGCTCAGGTTCAAGCAGGGCGACACCGTGGTGGTGATGGCGCCGACCGTGAGCGGGCAGATCAACGCCCTCGATGGCCAGATGCTGCAGACCTTCAACTCGCCGGTCGAGGCGCTGGAGGACAAGCTGATGCTGGTCAGCCTGGAGTTCGCCCAGAGCCTCTACGACACCACCAGCGTCGACCGGGTCAACGTCCTGCTCAATGACGGCCTGATCACGGGACCGATGCGCACGACCCTGCAGAACGAGCTGGTCGCCCGCGGCCTGGATGTGGAGATCAAGACCTGGAGCGAGCTGTCGACCTTCTATACCAAGGTCAAGAGCATGTTCGATGTGATCTTCCTGTTCGCCTTCTTGATCGTCTTCACCATCGTAGTGATGAGCGTGGTCAATACCGTGGGCATGGCGATCATGGAGCGCACCCGGGAGATCGGCACGCTGCGTGCCCTGGGTGTGAAACGCCGCGGCATCGTCGGCCTGTTCGCCCTAGAAAGCATGCTGCTCGGCTTGATCGGCTCGCTGGTCGGCGTGGCTCTCACCCTCTCCATATGGGTGGGCGTTGCCATTCTGAAACCGACCTGGATTCCGCCGCAGATCAGCCTGCGCGTTCCGCTGGAGGTCTACCTGGTGCCCCAGGAAATGCTCTGGAGCCTGCTGGCCCTGATGGTGCTTTCCCTGCTGGCGGCGAGCCTTCCGGCACGCAAGGCGGCGCGGATGGAGATCGTCAGTGCCCTGGGACATGTGTAACCGCTGGGACAGGGTTTTTGAACCGACGGAGATTTGAGCGATGAAAGGACTTTCCTGCATTTCTGCATTCGGTCTGGCGCTGTTGGTCAGTACCTTGGCCGTCGCGGAGAACACCGAGCCGTCCGCGAGGGCTAGCGACGAAGGCCGCGGGGGCTCGTTCTTCAGCTGGCTGTTCGGCCGCGACGATGACCACAAGCCGGCCGAGCGGGCGAGCGCTTCCCGGTCGGCGCCGGTGGAGTCGAAGGCGGCCCCCCAGGCCGCGAGCCCGCCCCCCGCGGCGAGCGCGCCGATGCGCACCGAGCCCGAGGCCAAGGCGCTGCCGCAGGTGGCCAAGGTTACCGAGCAGAGGCCGGTCGCCAGCTCTGACGAGGATTCCTACCAGATTCTCAAGCGGGCGGACGAGTCGCGCGGCAACCTGCAGGGCATCTCCTGGAACGTGGAGATCGAAGCCAATGAGAAGGGCCGTACCGACAGCACGCTCTACGACATCAAAGCGCGCGGTTTCAACATCTCGGGGCTCAACATAGCGCCGCCGAAATCCAAGGGGCAGAAGCTGCTCATGCTCGACAACAATATGTGGTTCCACAAGCCGGGCCTGAGCAAACCGATCCCCATCTCACTGCGCCAGAAACTGATGGGCCAGGCTTCCTACGGTGACGTCGCCTCGACCAACTACGCCGAAGACTACGACGCGACCCGTCTGCCTGACGAAACTGTGGAGGGTACGGACTGCTATGTCTTCGACCTGAAGGCACGCAATTCGAAGACCACCTACGACCGGATCATCTACTGGGTGGACAAGCAGCGCCTGGTGGGGGTGAAAGCGGACTACTACACGCTGTCCGGCAAGCGCTTCAAGTCGGCCAACATGTCGTACGGCAGCACGGTGACGATCGATGGGGAGGCACGGCCCTTCATCTCCGAGATAGCGATCTACGAGGAGCTGATGAGCGGCGACATCACCACCCTGAGCATGAGCAAGCCAAAACTCGCGCCGCTGCCGGACTTCGTCTTCAATCTCAATCTGTTCATGAAGTGAGCCTGGTATGGAGCACTCCGGCATGACAGGCACGTCACGGATGGCAAGCTCGGCATTGCCTCTGCAAGGCGGAGCGTTCCATACTGGTTTTTTGGGGCTCAACAACCCGTTCATGGTAGTCAGCGCAGTATGGACAACTTCAGATATGACACGGATGAAAGAGATGACAAGGATGGCGCATCGTTTGGGACTGGTATTTCCTCTGGCAGGCATGGCAATCCAGGCGGGGGCGGCCGAGCTTCCCGAGCTGGGCGAGGAGCAGATGAGTCTGGCCGATGAGCTGGCAAGCGGCTTCTACTCACGCATCAACCTCATGGCCTACACCCTCTTCCAGGAGACGGAGGAATCGACCCTCAATCCCGACAACGCCGCCGAGATACCGCGCTATCAGTGGGTGCTCAACCCGCGGGCGGACCTGAACCTGAACTTCCGCAACTGGGAGTTCGCCCTCAAGCCGCGTTTCGAGGCGATCTGGGAGAAATGGGAGGACGGCCCGCGCGATGGCGACGACCACGACAGCTCGGAGCTGTTCCTCACCGAGGGCTGGGTGCGTTACCGGCCCATCGACGAGCTGACCCTGTCCTTTGGGCGGGAGAACCTGCAGTGGGGGCCGTCGGTCATCCTCTCGCTGTCCAACCCCTTCACCCGCGACAACGGACGCAACAACCCGCGGGTCGAGGTGCCAGGCCTGGACTACTACCGGGCGATCTGGATCCCCAGCGAAGCCTGGACGGTCTCGGCGATCGCCAATTACGGCCCGGGCCGCTCGGACGACATCGACAGCCTGACCTCGGGGCAGCCCAGGTTCAGCGATGGTCGGCTGTCGGATGAAGACGAGTTCGAGAAGATCTACGCGCTCAAGCTCGACTACACCGGCTCCTCCGGCTATGCCTCGATCATTCACTCCTACCGCGAGAGCGACCAGCACCAGACCGGCTTCTTCGCCGGCTGGAACGCCTCGGATGCGCTGCTGCTCTATACCGAAGGCAACGTCGAGCACGAGGGCAAGAGCGGCTACCAGGTCGGCGCGTCCTACACCCTCGAGATCGGCCCGACGGTCAACATCGAGTACCTGCGCGACAACAATCGCTGCGACGACGAGGCCATGATCGAGTGCTTCCAGACCGGTCAGGTGAACAGCCGGAGCGTTCTCTACCGGCAGAGCTACGCGATGATTCAGTTCACCGACACCACGTCGATCCGGGATCTCGAGTACAACGTGCGTTACCTGAGGAACCTCGACGACGAGTCCCAGCGTTTCACCGGTATTCTCGAGTACGACGTGACCGACCACGTCCAAGCCTATTTCACTGGAAATATATTCACCGGCGGCGACGACGACGAGTTCGGGACGTTGTTGCGCTACTCGGTGTTTACCGGCGTTAGCTATACCTTCTGAGCGTTCACTAAGCAAGAGAAGTGGGGCGTGACCCAGCAGGGGACGCCCCAGCCATCTCCAAGGACCGGAGGCAACATGAGCAAGCCGACTTTTGCATTCGTCACCATTGGCAGTGGTTCCTACCTGGGCTCCACGATTCGCGACCTGACCCTCGCCAACACCCTCCACCGACGCGGTTACAGGGTGGTGGTCTACTGGATGATGGAGTGGAGTCCCTCGTTCGCCGATCCCGGCATCGAGCAGCGACTGTTGTGCCACGGCACGCGCTACCAGTTCCGCCGGCCCTCGGAGTTCATGGACCGGGTGGTCGGCTCGGCCGCCTTCCTGCAGCCCTTGCCGCTGCGAGTGCGCATGACCCAGACCCTCTTCAACGGCTTCGTCGACCGCATGCTCACCCACCTCATCTGTTCGCTGCATGCGACGCCGGATGCCGATGCCGGCCTGGTCCGGCGGCTGCGCGGCTTCATCGCCAGGGACGGGGTTACCCACCTGATGATGAGCTTCGCCTCCATCGGCATGCTCGCCCTGGCGGCGAAGCGTCAGGGAGGGCTCGAGTTCGACTACTCGCTGACCTTCCAGGGGGACGAGGAGTTCGCCGGCTATGCGCGGCGGGGCGGCCTGTTCGAGACTTACCGCAGACGCCTCAACGAGGCCGTTGCCGGGTCGCGCTGGCCGGCTCTGCAGACCAGCCACGACTACCTCGAGCGAATCGCCGACGAGCTGGACGTTCCGCGGGAGCGCATGAGCGTGGTTTACCCCGGTATCGAACTTCCCGCCCCGTCCGGCAGACCGCCGCGGGCGCTGCTCGAGGGCCTCTTCCCCGGGCTGCGGAAGGACATCCCCATCGTCACCTTCCT